>NZ_JBEZDN010000163.1:0-15954 GCF_040648315.1 Pseudonocardia sp. NPDC049154 | reverse complement strand
TCGGTGCGTCAGACACACCCACTCCTCCCGGAGGCCCTCCCCTCGATCAAGCCGCCACGCCGGACGACCTGTCAACAACGTGATGGGTCGCTACATCTAGGGGCAGTGGGCACTCACGGGTCACCAGCCCGAGAAGAACTTCTCCGTCTGCGTGGCGGGGCCGCTGGTGGAACCCACGACGAGCTCGGTGGGCAGCACGATCTGCTTGGGCTTGTTGCGCTCGCCGCGCTGCAGCAGCAGCTCCCCGGCGACCTGGCCCTTGCGGCGCACGGGCTGCCGCACGGTCGTGAGGCCGACCCGCTCGGCCTCCGGCACGCCGTCGAACCCGGTGATGGTGAGCCGGTCCGGGACCGCGATCCCGGCCTCGGCGGCGTGCTGGAGCGCGCCGATCGCCAGCACGTCCGAGGTGCAGACGAGCGCGGTGACGTCCGGGTAGGAGGCCAGCAGCTCGCGCGCGGCCGACGCCCCCGCCTCGGGGCTGTGCTCGAACCGCTCGACGACGGGCACGGCGGACCAGTCGACGCCGGCGTCGACCAGCGCGTCCCGCACCCCCCCGATGCGCTCGCGCTGCACGGGGTAGGAGGTGTTCTCCTGCCGGACGAGGTCGGCCGGCCCGTCGTGCCGCAGCGGGCCCAGCCGCATGCACAGCACGCCGATCTTGCGGTGCCCCAGCGCGGTCAGGTGCGCGCCGAGTGCGCGCATACCCTCGCGGTCGTCGACGCCGACCCGGTCGACGCCCTCGACGCCGACGGGCTGGTCGCAGACCACGGTGGGCACCGGCCGCTCGAGCACGGCGCGGAAGTGCGGGTCGTCCTCGCTGACGGAGTAGACGACGAAGCCGTCGACGCCCGCCTGGTGCACCGCGGCGACGTCGGCGTGCTCCGGGCTGACCGGGACGAGCAGCAGGCCCTGCCCGGCCTGCTCGCAGGCCAGCGCCAGACCCTCGAGGAAGCCGGTGGCCACCGGGTCGCGGAAGGCGTAGGAGAGCGCCTCGGTGAGCAGCAGGCCGACGGCGCCGGCGCGCCGGGTGCGCAGCGAGCGGGCCACCGGGTCCGGGCCCGGGTAGCCGAGCCGCCGCGCCGCCTCGAGGACCTTCTCCCGCAGCGGCGCGGAGAGCTGGTCGGGGCGGTTGTAGGCGTTCGAGACGGTGGTACGGGACACGCCCAGCTCCGCGGCGAGCGACGCGAGCGTCGCCGGCCGCCTGACGTGGGGTGAACCGGTCATGTCACGAAAGGTAGCCGCCCCTGGTGGGCGGTCGGTAGCCCGGCCTGCCACCACCCGCTAGAGTGAAGTGACAACGGTTTTCAATAAAACCATGCGCACAGCCTGATACGGAGCACGACCCCACGATGAGAACGCGCCTCGCCACCACCCTCCTGGCCGCGGCCGGCCTGGTCTCCCTCGCCGCCTGCGGCTCGGGATCCGACGCCGGCGGCACCGGGGCCGCCCCGACCTCCGCCGCGGGCGGGAAGGTCGCCGTCGTCGCCTCGACGGACGTCTACGGCAGCATCGCCTCCGCCGTCGGCGGCGACCTCGTCGAGGTCACGTCGCTGATCGACTCGCCGAACGCCGACCCGCACGAGTACGAGTCCACGCCCGCCGACGCCGCGACCGTCGCCCGGGCGGCCCTCGTCGTGGTCAACGGCGGCGGCTACGACGACTTCGCCGCCCGCCTCGTCGAGTCGTCCGGCACGAAGGCCACGGTGATCGACGCCGTGCAGCTCTCCGGCCTGCCCGGCGCCCCGGAGGCCGGCCACGCGGAAGGCGACGGCCACGACCACGGCGAGTTCAACGAGCACGTCTGGTACAGCCTGCCGACCGTGCGGAAGGTCGCCGACGAGATCGCGAAGGACCTGGGCACGGCCGACCCCGCCAACGCCGCGACCTTCACCGCCAACGCGCAGAGGTTCGGCACGGACCTCGACGGGCTGCAGCAGAAGGTCGACGCGATCAAGGCCGGACACTCCGGTCAGCGGATCGCCGTCACGGAGCCGGTGCCGCTCTACCTCACCGAGGCCGCCGGCCTGCAGAACGCCACGCCCGAGGAGTTCAGCGAGGCCGTCGAGGAGGGCACCGACCCGGCGGCGGCGGTGCTGGCGTCGACGCTCGAGGTCGTCGAGGGGCCGGACCCGGTGACGGCGCTGGTCGTCAACAGCCAGACCGAGAGCCCGTCCACGCAGAAGGTCGAGGACGCGGCGAAGGCCAAGGGCGTGCCGGTCGTCGAGGTCAGCGAGACGCTGCCCGACGGGGTGGGCTTCTACGTCGCGTGGCAGAACACCCAGCTCGACGCCCTGGCGGGCGCCCTGAACGGAGCGGCGTGAACAATGAGGTCATGACCGCGACACCCCCGACGGCGCCCCCCTCGGCGGTCGCGCTGCGGGACGCCCGGGTCGCGTTCGGCAGGCGGGTGCTGTGGGAGGGGCTGGACCTCGACGTCCGGCCCGGCGAGTTCCTGGCGGTCCTGGGGCCCAACGGCTCCGGCAAGACCACGCTGCTGCGCGTCCTGCTCGGCCTCCAGCCGCTCGACGCCGGGGAGGTCCGGATCGCCGGCGAGCCGGCCCGGCGCGGCGGGGGCGGCATCGGGTACATCCCGCAGCAGAAGGCGCTGGCCGAGGACATGCCGCTGCGCGGCGCCGACCTCGTCGGGCTGGGGCTCGACGGGCACCGGTTCGGTCCGGGCCTGCGCGGTCGCGCGGAGCGGCGGCGGAAGGTGGCCGCGGCGCTCGAGGCGGTGGGCGCGACCTCGTACGCCCGCTCCCCCGTCGGCCGGCTCTCCGGCGGCGAGCAGCAGCGGCTGCGCGTGGCCCAGGCGCTGGTCGGCGATCCGCGCGTACTGCTGTGTGACGAGCCGCTGCTCTCCCTCGACCTCGCCCACCAGCGCACGGTCAGCCGGCTGATCGACGAGCGCCGGCGCGCGGCGGACACCGCGGTCGTGTTCGTGACGCACGAGATCAACCCGATCCTGCCGCTCGTCGACCGGGTGCTCTACCTGGTCGGTGGCCGGTTCCGGATCGGCACGCCGGACGAGGTGATGACCTCGGAGACGCTCTCGGAGCTGTACCGGACGGACGTCGAGGTCGTGCGGGTGCAGGGCAGGCTCGTGGTCGTCGGCGCCGAGGACCAGCACGCCCACCACGACGCGCTGGAGTCCGTGACGTGAGCCGGTTGTTCGGGTTCGAGGGTGTCGGGGAGCTGCTGGGCCTGCCGTTCGTGCAGAACGCCTTCGTCGCCGCCGCGCTGCTCGGCCTGGTGGCGGGTGCGCTGGCCCCGCTCGTCGTCGCGCGCGGCATGGGGTTCGCGGTGCACGGCACGGCCGAGCTCGCCTTCACCGGCGGGGCCGCGGCGCTGCTCGTCGGGATCTCGGTGAGCGTCGGGGCGGTCGTCGGGGCGGTGGTCGCCGGGCTGGTGTTCGGTGTGCTCGGGCTGCGCCAGCGCGAGCGCGACTCCGTGATCGGTGTGGTGCTCGCCTTCGGGCTGGGTCTCGGGGTGCTGCTGCTGGCGCTCTACGAAGGCCGGGCGTCGAACAAGTTCGGCCTGCTCACCGGCTCGATCGTGTCCGTCGACTCCAGCAACATCGCCGTTCTCGTCAGCGTGACGATAGTGGTGCTGGCGACCCTCGCGGTGGTCTACCGGCCGTTGCTGTTCGCCAGCGCCGACCCGGACGTCGCCGTGGCCCGCGGGGTGCCGACGCGCGTGCTGTCGCCGCTGTTCGCCGTCCTCGTCGCCCTGACCACGGCGTTGGCCGTGCCGATCGTCGGCGCGATCCTCGTCCTCTCGGTCACGATCATCCCGGGCGCCGCGGCCGCGCGGGTCACCTCGAACCCGCTGGCCGCCACGATGCTGGCGATCGGGATCGCGGAGCTGTCGCTCCTCGGCGGCACGTTGCTGAGCCTCGCACCGGGCCTGCCGATCTCCGGCTACGTCGCCACGATCGCGTTCCTGGCCTACCTGGTGTGCCGGCTCGTCGGCCGGGTCCGCGGCCGCGTGCGCGCCGCCTGAGGAGCGGTCAGAGCCAGCGCGGCAGCTCGGGCGGGGTACCGGGCAGCACGCTCGCCGGGGCCCGGCCGGTCAGCCAGCCGACGATGTCCAGGGCGGGCGCCGTCGTCGTCTCCATCTCGCCCAGCGGGGCCGACTCCGCCGGGATCGACTCGCCGGGGCCCGACGCGACCGGCGCGGGGGTCACGCCCGGGTCGCCGAGCTGCCACACCCGCTCGCGGTCGGTCGGTGCGAGCAGGAGCGTGGGACAGCCCTGCCGGCCGGACAGGGTGGCCGTGACGTCGTCGAGCAGCAGGTCGACGACGCCCGCGGGCAGGTCCGCGAGCGAAGCACCGGTGCCGAGGTCGGCGGCGTGGATCCACACCTCGCGGATCCGCAGGAACGGGATCTGGGTGGCCGGGATCTCGCGGCCCTGGGCGCTGCGGATCGTCGCCTCCCACTGCTCCGGGGTGAGCGCGCCGAGCGCCTCGTCGAGCTCACGGGCGGTGGACGCGAGCTCCGCCCGCAGCACCCCCGGCGGCCGACCGGACGTCTCCTCGATCTCGGCGGCCCGGGCCTCCGGGCTCGGGTACATCGGCGTCTCGACGCCCGTGCGGGCCCAGGTCGCGAGCCGGACGAGGGCTTCGGCGTTGCGCGCGACGTGGGCCACGACGTGCGCGCGGCTCCAGCCGGGGAGGGCGCTGGGAGCGGTCAGCTCGGCGTCCGGGATCCCCTCGACGACGGCGAGCAGGTGCTCGGTGCCCGCGCGCATCCACGGGAGGGTCTCGGACGTGTCGTTCCTGCTCACACGGACAGTGTGGACGATCGGGCCGCCGCACACAGTGCGGAGCGTCTCCGGGCCTCAGCCCAGGCGGCGGCGCCGCGCGACCTCGGCCAGCACCACGCCGGCGGCGACCGAGGCGTTCAACGACTCGACCTCGCGGGCCATCGGGATCGAGACCGTGACGTCGCAGGACTCGCGGACGAGCCGGGAGAGACCCTTGCCCTCCGAGCCGGTCACGATCACCAGCGGGTCCGTGGCCAGGTCGAACTCGTCGAGCGAGACGTCCCCCTCGGCGTCGAGGCCCGCCACCATCAGCCCGGTCTGCGCGTACTCGCGCAGCGTGCGGGTGAGGTTGGTGGCACGGGCGACCGGCAGCCGCGCGGCCGTGCCCGCCGACGTCCGCCAGGCCACCGCCGTCATGCCCGCCGAGCGGCGCTGCGGCACGACCACCCCGTGCCCGCCGAACGCGCTCACCGACCGCACGACCGCGCCCAGGTTGCGCGGGTCCGTCACACCGTCGAGCGCGACGATCAGCGCCGGCTGCCCGGACTCCGACGCCGCCTCGAGCAACTCGTCCGGGTGCGCGTACTCGTAGGGCGGGATCTGCAGCGCGATGCCCTGGTGCAGCGCGCCGCCGGAGATCCGGTCCAGCTCGGTGCGCTCGACCTCGAGGATCGACAGGCCCAGGTCGGCGGCGAGGTGCACCGACTCGGCCACCCGCTCGTCCGACGTCGCCCCGACGACCACGCGCAGCGCCGTGGCCGGGACCCCGGCGCGCAGGCACTCCAGCACGGGGTTGCGCCCGAGCACGGTCTCCGGGACGTCGCCGTCCTGGGGCCGCCGGCCGCGCGTGCCCGCGGCAGCGCGGCGGTCCTTCGCCGCCGCCCGGCGCTGGGCCGGGTGCCCCTTGCGCGCGGACGCGGGCGGCGTCGGGCCCTTGCCCTCGAGCCCTCGGCGGCGCTGGCCCCCGGAGCCGACGACGGCGCCCTTCTTCGTGCCTTCCTTGCGCACCGCACCGCGGCGCTTGGAGTTGCCGGCCATGATCCCTGTCTCTTGATTCAGGCGTTCTTGAGCGACCACGAGGGGCCGTCGGCGCCGTCCTCGACGGCGATGCCCGCGGCGAGCAGCCGGTCGCGCAGCGCGTCCGCCTCGGCGAAGTCCTTCGCCTTGCGGGCGGCCTGGCGGCGCTCCAGCAGCTCCTCCACGAGCGAGGACAGCGCACCGAGCGCGGCCTCGTCGCCCCGGTCGCCGGTACGCCAGTGCGCGTCGAGCGGGTCGACGCCGAGCACCGCGGCCATCGCGCGGACGGACTCGGCCGCCGCGGTCGCCGTCTTCCTGTCGCCGGAGTCGAGCGCGGCGTTTCCCTCGCGGACCGTGGTGTGCAGCACGGCGAGGCCGCCGGGCGTGCCCAGGTCGTCGTCGAGCGCGGCGGCGAACTCCGCCGGCACCCGGTCGGTCAGGCCCGGCGCACCGGCCCGCTCGCCGACGCGGTGCAGGAAGGACTCGATCCGCCGGAAGGCCGCGACCGCCTCGGACAGCGCCGCGTCGGAGTACTCGATCGCCGACCGGTAGTGCGGGCCGACGAGGTAGTACCGCAGCTCGACGCCGCGGACCCGCTGCAGCAGCGCGTCGATCGACAGCGTGTTGCCGAGCGACTTCGACATCTTCTCGCCGCCCATGGTGACCCACGCGTTGTGCAGCCAGTACCGCGCGAACGGGTCCCCGGCCGCGCAGGACTGGGCGCGCTCGTTCTCGTGGTGCGGGAACACCAGGTCGAGCCCGCCGCCGTGCAGGTCGAACTCCGGGCCGAGGTAGGTCGTGGCCATGGCCGAGCACTCGAGGTGCCAGCCCGGCCGGCCCTCGCCCCACGGCGTGGGCCACGAGGGCTCGCCCGGCTTCGCGGCCTTCCACAGCGTGAAGTCCAGCGGATCCCGCTTGGCGTTCTGCTCGCCCTCGCCCTGGGCGACGTCGTCGACCTTCTGGCCCGACAGCCGCCCGTAGTCCGGGAAGGTACGGACGGCGAAGTAGACGTCCCCGCCCGCGGCGTAGGCGTGCCCGCCCTCGATCAGCCGCTCGATGTACCCGACCATCTGCGTGACGTGCCCGGTCGCCCGCGGCTCGAGCGACGCGGGCAGGCAGCCCAGCGCGTCGTACGCCGCGGCGAAGGCGCGCTCGTGCGTGGCGGCCCACTCCCACCAGGGCCGGCCGGCCTCGGCCGCCTTGCGCAGGATCTTGTCGTCGATGTCGGTGACGTTCCGGACGAGCGTGACGTCCAGCCCCTCGCGACCGGGCTCGGAATGGCCGAGCCAGCGCCGCAGCACGTCGTAGTTCAGCGAGCTGCGGACGTGCCCGATGTGGGGCAGTCCCTGCACCGTGGCGCCACAGACGTACATCGACACGGCTCCGGCCCGCAGCGGGACGAAGTCACGCTGCTTCCTGGTCAGGGTGTCGAAGAGTCGGACGCTCACCCATACCAGGGTACGGACGCCCTGGTCCGGGAGGTGCGGCAGGGCTGCATCACATTTCTCCAAGACGCCGGACGGCCGTCCCGGCACGCTGGGCGGCATGACACGCATCGAGCAGCTCTACCCCCGCCTGCCCGTCCGCGGCGCCGACGCGGCGATCGCCTTCTACCGCGCGGCGTTCGGCGCCGAGCTCGTCGAGCGGTACGCGACTCCCGACGGGGCCGTCGTGCACGCGCTGCTGCGGGCCGGCCCGGCGCGGTGGGCGGTCAAGGACGGCGACGAGTACGACCCGGCCCCGCCGGACGGCGGCGGCTCGGCGATCCTCGCCCTCTACGTCGACGACGCCGACGCCGTGGCCGACGCGATGCTGGCCGGCGGGTCCGAGGTGCGGTTCCCGGTGGCCGACCAGCCCTACGGCGAGCGCGGCGGGCGGCTCACCGACCCCTTCGGCCACCAGTGGATGGTCGCGCAGAAGACCGAGGACCTCACGCCCGCGGAGGTCGAGGAGCGGACGAAGGCGATGTTCGCCGAGTGACCGCAGGAGCGAACGGCACTCTCGCTCACCAGGAATGAGCGAGAGTGCCGCTCGCTCAATCGGTGGCGGGGAGGAGGAGGGCGGTGGCGATCGCGGCGATGCCCTCGCCGCGGCCGGTCAGCCCCAGCCCGTCCGTGGTGGTGCCGGAGACCGACACCGGCCCGCCGACGACCTCGGACAGCACCTTCTGCGCCTCGTCCCGGCGGGTGCCGATCTTGGGGTGGTTGCCGATCACCTGCACGGCCGCGTTGCCGACCCGCCAGCCCTCGGCGGTGAGCAGCCGGTGGACCTCGGCGAGCAGCGCGACGCCGCTCGCGCCCGACCACTCGGGCCGGCCGGTGCCGAACACCGCGCCGAGGTCGCCGAGGCCGGCGGCGGAGAGCAGGGCGTCGCAGAGGGCGTGGCATGCGACGTCGCCGTCCGAGTGGCCGGCGCAGCCGTCGACGCCCTCCCACCACAGCCCGGCGATCCAGCAGGGCCGCCCGGGCTCGACGGGGTGCACGTCCGTGCCGATCCCGGTCCTCACGCCTTCTCCTCCAGCAGCAGCTCGGCGATCCGCAGGTCCCAGGGCGTGGTGACCTTGAACGCCGCGGGATCGCCCGGCACCGTGACGACCGGCTCGCCGAGCCGCTCGACCAGGCCGGCGTCGTCCGTGGCGACGGCGTCCACACCGGACTTCTCGTAGGCCGCCCGGAGCGTCTCCCACGCGAAGCCCTGCGGGGTCTGGGCGGCCCGCAGCTCCGACCGGTCGACCGTGGCCTCGACCGCGGCGGCCACTCCCACCCGCTTGACCGTGTCGGCCAGCGGGAGAGCAGGGACGACCGCGGGGTGCCCGGCCCGCACCTCCGCGACCACGGCCGCGACCAGCGCGGGCGGGGTCAGCGGCCGGGCGGCGTCGTGCACCAGCACGACCTCCGGAGGCCCGTCACCTGCGGGTCCCCCCGGTCGTTCACAGCCGTGGGGACCGGCCAGCACGTCGAGCGCGAGGCGCACCGACGCCGTGCGCTCGCCGCCCCCCACCAGGACGGTGACGGGGCGACCGGCGAACAGCGCCCGCGCGTGATCGAGCAGATCCGCAGGCACGGCGACCAGCACCTCGTCGACCGCGCCGGAGGCCAGCAGCCCGTCGACGGCCCGGACCACGATCGGCACACCGGCCAGCGGCACGAAGGCCTTGGGCGCACCCGCGCCGAGGCGGGTGCCCGAACCGGCCGCGGGCACGACCGCGGCGACGCTCACCGCGACGCCCGCCGGTGCGCGGACCGTGCCGAGGACGCCATGGGGCCGTACCGTGCCGATCGCGGGGCAGGTCAGGCGTTGGTGGTCGCCAGCACCTCGTCGAGCAGGGCCTCGGCCCGCTCCTCGTCCGTCCCCTCGGCCAGCGCGAGCTCGCTGACGAGGATCTGCCGGGCCTTGGCCAGCATCCGCTTCTCGCCGGCGGACAGGCCGCGGTCCTTCTCTCGGCGCCAGAGGTCGCGGACGACCTCGGCCACCTTGTTCACGTCGCCCGACGCGAGCTTCTCCAGGTTCGCCTTGTACCGGCGCGACCAGTTGGTGGGCTCCTCGGTGTGCGGGGTGCGCAGCACCTCGAACACCCGGTCCAGCCCCTCCTGGCCCACGACATCGCGAACGCCCACGACCTCTGCGTTCTCGGCGGGAACGCGAACCGTCAGGTCACCCTGGGCGACCTTCAGGACGAGGTACTTGCGCTCCTCGCCCTTGATCGTCCTGGTCTCGATCGCCTCGATGAGAGCGGCACCGTGGTGCGGGTAGACGACGGTCTCTCCGACCTTGAAAACCATGTGTCCTCTGGCCCCTTTCGCTGCACCCAGGTTAACACGCCCGACCCGTCCCCCGTGCGACGGGAGGGGACATCGTCGCAGGTCACGGGGTTGACAACGGGCGTAAAACGTGCAGACGCGGGTACGCGGGGGTGCACGGGAGCGACTGGTGAGAGCCGAGTGCACGGACTGTCGGACCCGGCGACTAGGCTGCACCCGCACGACCGGCCGTCAGGAAGGACACCCGAACCGTGAGCCGCGCGACCTCCCCCCGACGCTCCGCAACGCGCCCGGGCGCGTGGAAGGTCCTGGCCGCCGGCACGGCCGCCCTGGGCGCCCTCCTGCTGTCCGGCTGCGGTGCGGGCCAGGTCGCCCAGACCGCCGAGCAGGTCGCCGCCGTCGGCGGCACCGGCGGCGTGGTGGGCGACGTGGCGGTCCGCAACGCGGAGATCGCCTGGCCGACCGGCCTCGCGCCGACCGGCGCCATCTACCAGAAGGGCGGCCGGGCCCTCGTCGAGATGGTGATCGTCAACGACGGCGGGGCGGCCGACCGGCTCGTCTCCGCCTCGAGCGAGGCCGGCACGCAGGTCGTCGTCACCGGCGAGCAGGTCCTCGCCCCGCAGCTCCCGCTCGTCGCGGGCGACGAGGGGGACGCCGCCGCGATCCCGGGTGCCAAGCGGGTCACCGTGGAGATCGCCGGCCTTCGGGACGACATCGTGGCCGGGCGGACCTACCCGCTCACGCTCGTCTTCGAGAAGGCCGGCCCGCTGACCGTCGACCTGCCGGTGGCGAACCCGACCACGCCGCGGCAGGACGAGGCCCCGGCCGAGGGTGCCGCCGAGGGCGGCCACTGACCACCCGGCCCCGCGGCGCGCGCTGACCACCCATGACCACGAGGACGCGCGCCGCCCGTAGCTCGTACGTCTGCAGCGAGTGCGGCCACCGCGCCGCGCAGTGGGTCGGGCGCTGCCCCGGCTGCCAGGCCTGGGGCACGTTGAGCGAGCAGGCCGAGCCCGCCCGCGCCGCGACCGCCGGCGGCGGCCTGCGCCGGGTCGCGGCGGGGGCGCCGAGCACCCCGGCCCGCCCGATCGCCGAGGTCGCCCTCGACTCCGCCCGGGCCCGGCCCTCCGGGGTCGACGAGCTGGATCGCGTCCTGGGCGGCGGACTGGTGCCCGGTGCGGTGGTGCTGCTCGCCGGCGAGCCGGGCGTCGGCAAGTCCACGCTCCTGCTCGAGGTGGCGGCGCAGGCGGCGGCCTCCCTGCGCGGCGGCTCGGTCCTCTACGTCACCGGCGAGGAGTCCGCGGGCCAGGTCCGGCTGCGGGCCGAGCGCACCGGCGCGCTGCACGAGCGGCTGTTCCTGGCCGCCGAGTCCGATCTCTCGTCGATCCTCGGGCACGTCGACGCGCTGCGGCCCGACCTGCTGATCGTCGACTCGGTGCAGACCATGACCTCGCCGGAGGTCGACGGCTCGCCCGGCGGAGTCACGCAGACCCGGGCGGTCACCGTGGCGCTCACCGCGCTTGCCAAGGAGCGCGGGCTGCCCGTCCTGCTCGTCGGGCACGTCACGAAGGACGGCAACATCGCCGGTCCCCGCGTGCTCGAGCACCTGGTCGACGTGGTGCTGGCGTTCGAGGGCGACAAGCACTCCACCCTGCGCATGGTCCGCGGGGTGAAGAACCGCTTCGGGCCGGCGGACGAGGTGGGCTGCTTCGAGCTGCGGGACGAGGGCATCGTCGGGTTGCCGGACCCCTCCGGGCTGTTCCTGGCCCGGTTCGGGGCCACCCAGGCGTCGGTCGTGCCGGGGACCGCGGTCACCGTCGTCATGGACGGGCGGCGCCCGCTGCTGGCCGAGGTCCAGGCGCTGGTCGCGTCGTCGTCGATGCCCACGCCGCGGCGGGCCGTGAGCGGGCTGGACAGCTCGCGGGTGGCGATGCTGCTGGCGATCCTCGAGCGGCGTGGCCGGGTTCGGCTGCAGGACTCCGAGGTCTACACCGCCACGGTCGGCGGGATGAAGGTCACGGAGCCGGCGGCGGACCTCGCCCTGGCCATGGCCGTGGCCTCCGCGAAGAACGACGTCGCCCTCCCGCCCGACCTCGTGGTCCTCGGCGAGCTGGGCCTGGCCGGCGAGGTGCGCCGGGTCTCCGGGGTGCGCCGGCGGCTGGCCGAGGCCGCCCGGCTCGGCTTCACCCACGCGCTGGTGCCGCCGGACAGCGACGCGGGCACCGGCACCGGCATGAAGGTCACCGAGGTCTCGGACGTGTCCCAGGTGCTGGCGCGGATCAGGCGGGCGTCAGCGTGAAGTAGGTCGGGCCGCTGATCTTGTCCGCGACACGGGTCAGCAGCGTGTAGTCGCCGGACGGCAGCCGGGTCCGCGCGGCCGTGCAGCCCGGGTTCGACGACAGCCCCGACCAGGTCACCTCGAAGGCCACGGGCTGGCCGGGCACGAGGGTCCGCAGGTCCTGGGTGGACGGGTTGACGCAGTCGTTGCTCGACCACAGCCGGGTCGTGATCGGACGGTCCCAGACGACGATCTCCTGCAGGGCGCCGTCGAGGTCGCGGACGCAGGCCTGGTTGCTGATGTTGACCACGGTCAGCCGCAGCTCGGGACGGTCGCCGACCTTGTGCTGCGGCGCGTCGATCTCGGCCCCGACGGCGATCATGTCGTTGGTGCAGGGCGGCGGCCCGGTCGGCGGCGCGGGCTCGGTCGGCGGCACCGGCACCGAGGCGCGCGGGGTGTCGTCGGGGCGCTTCGACTCGTCGGTCGTGCTCACCGGGCCGCCCTCGGCCGAGGCCGCGGAGGTCCCGCCCGAGGTCGTGGTGCCGGGGGCGGACGTGCCGATCGGCACGCCGGTGGCCGACAGCGGGGCGTCGTCGGAGGGCACGGCCGACGAGGTCCCCGTCGTCGGGTCGAGGGCTGCGTCGGTCGACCGGGCGCCGGAGGCGGCCGAGGAGCCGGACGGCAGCGCGGAGCTGTTGGCCGCGCGGCTGGTGACCTCGTCGGTGGGGCCGGGGGTCGGGGTGGGGCGGGTGAGCGCGGCGACGGAGAAGCCGATCACGACGAAGAACGCGATGACGGACACGAGCGCCAGCCAGCGCCGTTTCCAGTAGACGTGCGCGGGCAGCGGTCCCACCGGCTCCCACATGTCACGCAGAGTAGATGCGTGATTACTACACGTCGCAGGATCTCGCGCGGCGCGGCGCGCCGGATCCACCGGTGTGGGGGACCGTATCGGGCGATCACCCACCCGGTCGCGCGGCCCCCTGACCGGCGGTGCGACCATCGCGGCGTGACCTCCGTGCTGCACCGCCCCGTCCCGGCCGGGCTCGGTGTGCGCACCGCGGAGTGGTTCCGGGCGCACGCCCGCGACCTGCCCTGGCGGCGCCAGGGCACCACCCCCTGGGGTGTCCTGGTCAGCGAGTTCATGCTCCAGCAGACGCCGGTGTCGCGCGTCGAGCCCGTGTGGAGGCGGTGGATGGAGCAGTGGCCGGTGCCCTCGGCGCTCGCCGCCGAGTCCCGCGCCGAGGTCGTCCGCGCCTGGGGGAAGCTCGGGTACCCGCGCCGCGCGATGCGGCTGCACGCCGCCGCCCAGGCCATCGCGACCGAGCACGGCGACCGGGTGCCGTCGGACGTCGCGGCACTGGAGGCCCTGCCCGGTGTGGGCAGCTACACCGCCCGCGCCGTCGCCGCCTTCGGGTACGGGCTGCGCGCCCCGGTCGTCGACACGAACGTCCGGCGGGTGGTCGCCCGGGCCGTCCACGGGGCGGGCGACGCCGGCCCCGCCCGCACGAAGGCCGATCTGGCGGACGTCGACGCCCTCCTGCCCGGGGACGACGCCGAGGCCGCCGTCGTCTCCGCCGCTCTGATGGAGCTGGGCGCCGTGGTGTGCACGGCCCGGTCGCCGCGGTGCGCGGCGTGCCCGGTCCGGGCGGAGTGCGCGTGGGTGGCGGCGGGCCGGCCGGAGTACACCGGGCCCCGCCGTCCGGTCCAGGGCTTCGCGGGGACGGACCGCCAGGTGCGCGGCAGACTGATGGACGTGTTGCGCGCCGCCGAGCACCCGGTGCCCAAGGCCGCGCTCGACGCCGTCTGGGCCGACGGGGCGCAGCGGGACCGCTGTCTGGACTCCCTGCTGGTCGACGGCCTGGCCGAACAGACCGCGGACGGCCGCTTCGCGCTGGGCGGCACGGCCGCGGATACGACAGACTGACCGCGCGAAGGTCCCTGGGTACGAGGAGCTCGATGGCGCAGATCGTCCGCTTCCGGCTCGACATGGCCGCCGAGGAGCGCGTGGTGGAGCTCCGCGACCGGCTCCGCACCGAGGGCCTCCGCGTCCCGCACGAGATCCCGACCGTCACCTTCGCCGCCGCCGCGCAGATCCCGGCCGCCGCGCGCGTCGAGCTCACGGAGGCCCTGCGCGGGCTCAGCCTGCCCTCGCTCTGGCTGCCGACCCTCGGCTCGGTCGCGGGGCACGACGACGACCTGGTGCTCTCCGCGATCGTCGACGCCGAGCTGCTCGCGGTGCACAGCGCGGTGCACGACGCGCTGGCCGGCAAGGTGCGCTCGCCCTTCGGCTCCTACCTGCCGGGCGCGTGGCTCCCGCACGTCGTGCTGGCGCACGAGCGGCCGGCCGACGCGTTCACGATCCTGCACCCCGTCCGCCCTGTCCGGGCCGCGATCGAGGGCGTGGAGATCGCCGACACCCGGGACGGGTCGAGCGAGCCCCTGTTCGCCTGAGTGGACTCGTGCTCCGCTCCACATCGGATGCCGCCGTCCTGGCGGGGCCGAGGGAGGGCCGTGCGGCTCCGGTGTGCGTTGCGCACCGCAGGTCACGTCACTCGGGCGGAGCAGGCAGAAGGGTGTCGTCGCCCTCGTCGTCCGGTCCCGCCGCCGGGCCCGCACCGTCGCGGGACCCCTCGACCCCGCGCCGGTCGGGCCCGGCGGTCGGGTCCGTCCCGTCCCGCCCGCCCTCGCGAACGGCGGGGTCGACGGCGAGCTCGTCCGGGGAGCCGACGGAGACACCGGAGCCCTCGCCGCTGCGGCCGGAGTCGCCGTGCTGGTCGCGGTTTTCCGAGTTCGAGCGGTGTTCGCTCGCACCCGACTCGGAGCGACTCCCGGAGGTCGAGCGGTTCCCCGAGCTCGAGTGGCCCGCGGAGTTCGAGTGGCCCCCGGAGTTGGAGCGGCCCGCGGAGTTCGAGCGGTTGTCGGACTCGGAGCGGGCCCGGGAGTGGTCCGCCGAGCCGGAGCGGGCGTCGGAGCGGGTCTCGGTCGCCGTCCGGGCAGACCGGTCCTCGCGGTGGTTCCGCTGCCCGTCCGACCGCGCCGTCCGGTCGCCGGGCCCGTCGGCCGGCCGCCGCTCCTGCTGCGCCCGGGCGCTCGCCTCGTCGTGACGACGGTCCGTCGCCTCGGTCCGCGCGGTGTCTCGATGGTGGTCGCGGGCCTCGTCGGAGGCCCTGCGCCGCTCGTCGGAGCGCCACGAGGCCCGGTCGTCACGTGGCCGGTCGGGCCGGGCGGCGGAGTCGTCCCCGTGTGCCGGGTTCCGCCCGTCGCTCCTGTCCACGGCGTCGCGTTCGGTCCGGGCAGGCCGGTCGCCGGGATCCTGCCGGCCGGCCTTGTGGTCACCGTTCTCGCTCTGCCACGACTCCGTCCGCGCCCGGTCCGACTCCCGGGCCCGGCCGCCGCTCGGAGGCGGCGAATCGGCGCGGGGGTCGCGGAGCCCGCCGTCGGACCTCTCGGGCCGCGTGTCCGGGGCGTTCGGCGCCGACGCGCGGGTGCCCGCCACGACGTCGGACCGGTCGCGGACCTCGCGACGCTCCTGCGGCGCGTCGGCCCGGTTCGTCCCGCGGCCCTCGCGGTGCTTCTGCGCCGGGTCGGCCCGCGTCGTGCCGTCCTCGTCGCGGCGCCCCTGCGGCGCAGGCTGGTGCTGCGGCGCAGGCGTCGGGTGCGTGGCGCGGACCTCCTGGTGCTGCTGCGGAGCCGGCCTGCTCGAGGCCCGTCCGCCGTCGGTGCGGTTCGAGCGTTCGGCGTGCCACGTCACCGGTCGCCCACCCGGCGCGGGGTGCTGCGGGTCCGCGTTCCCGGTCGGGCGCGGCCGCTCGCGGTCCTGCCGCCCGGGGCCGGGCCCCGGCTGCGGGTCCACGGACGAGGGCGTCGACCGGCCCGGTGTCTTCGGGGGCGGCGCGTCGCGGGCAGGAACACGGTCGGGCTGGACGGGGCGTTGCTGCGCGGGCGCCGGGGCGACCGCGTTCGGGCCGGTGGCCGCGCGCGCCAGGGACTCGTGCCGGGCCCGGAGCGTGTCACGGCCGTCCTCGGTGCGGACCCCGAGCAGCATCCGGCGCGCGCCCGCGAGCTGCACACGGGCGCCGTCGCGGTCCCCGAGCGCCAGCTCCGCCGCGGCACGGTCGAGCCGCGCGTCGACC
>NZ_JBEZDN010000162.1:0-15960 GCF_040648315.1 Pseudonocardia sp. NPDC049154 | reverse complement strand
GTGTGCCGCGGCGAGCCGACCCCGCCTTCGGGCCGTCGGGGGCGCCCTGGCGTCTGCCGCTTTAGCCGGGGGGCCTGCGCCATTACGTCGCGCGCGGCCGGCCGGACGTCGCGGCCTTCCCCCGCGCGGCCTGGCTGCGGGCCACGCGCCGGGCGCTGGCCGCGGCCCCGGACGAGGCCTTCGGTTACGGCGACGACCGAGGCCGGCCGGAGCTGCGGGCCGCGCTGGCCGAGCTCCTCGCCCGGGCCCGCGGGGTGCGCACCACACCGGACCGGATCGTGGTGTGCGCGGGGGCGGTGCACGGGCTCGCCCTGCTCGCCGGCCTGCTGCGGACCCGCCGGGTGCGGCGGGTCGCCGCGGAGGCGCACGGCCTGCACCTGCACCGGGAGCTGATCGAGCGGCACGGGCTCGCGGTCGGCGCCCTGCCCGTCGACGACGCCGGCGCCCGGACCGACCTGCTCGACGGCGAGGGGGCCGTCCTGCTCACCCCGGCCCACCAGTTCCCCACCGGCGTGGCCCTGCGGCCGGACCGCCGGGCCGCGGCGGTCGACTGGGCCCGCGCGACCGGTGGGCTGGTGGTCGAGGACGACTACGACGGCGAGTTCCGCTACGACCGGCGGCCGGTCGGCGCCCTGCAGGGCCTGGACCCGGAGCGGGTGGTGTACCTCGGCACCGCCAGCAAGGCCCTCGCGCCGGGCCTGCGGCTCGGCTGGCTGGTCCTGCCGGCCGGCCTCGCGGGCGACGTGGAGCGGGCGGTCGCCGGGGAGGGCGGGACCCGGGTGTCCGCCGTGGACCAGCTGGTCCTCGCGGACCTGCTCGTCTCGGGGGTCTACGACCGGCACGTCCGGGAGCGGCGGCAGGCCTACCGGCGGCGCCGGGACGAGCTCGTCGCCACGCTCGCGGAGCGGGCACCGGCCGTCGTGGTGCGCGGGCTGGCGGCGGGGCTGCACGCGCTGGTCGAGCTGCCGGCCGGGGACGGGCCGGCCGGCACGGCGGAGGCCGCCGCCCAGCGGGCGGCGGCCTGGCACGGGCTGGCGGTCGAGGGCCTGGACCGGTTCCGGCACCCGGACGCCCGGCCCCGGCCGGACGCGCTCGTGGTCGGGTACGCCACGCCGTCGCCGTCGGCCTGGGCGGGTGCGCTGGAGGCGCTGTGCCGGGTGCTCGCCGGGCCCGCCGGGTGAGGGTCAGCGGGCGCGGCGGGTGCGCAGGTGGTCGAGGCTGTAGCGGCCGCCGCCGATCGCGCAGAGCAGCAGGAAGATCCAGCTGTAGAGCGCGGCGGGCTCGCCCAGGTTGTAGATCGGGTTCCAGCCCTGCGGCAGGTGCATCGCGAAGTAGGCGAAGGCCATCATCCCCGAGAGCAGGAAACCGGTGGGCCGCACGTACAGGCCGATCGCGACGAGCACGGCGCCGACGAGCTCGACCAGGGAGACCCACCAGTAGAGCGTGAACGGTGGCAGCCCGGTACCGGCGCCGTCGACGCCGCCGAAGAGGCCGAAGCCCATGACCGCGTGCAGGCTGTACAGGAAGCCGACGACGACGCGGAACGCCAGCAGCACCAGCTGCGGCGCGGCCTCGCGGATGCCGGTCGCCCCGCTGTCGGTGGTGCCGTCGGTGGTGCGGCGGGTCAGGGCGCGGGTGGTGTCGATCGTGCTCATGGCAGGTCCTCCGTCCGGTGTGTCCGTGCTGTCGTGAGGTGGACCGGCCCCGGCGCGGGAACTCATCGCTCCCCGGGGTTCGAGTTCCGGCGGAACGGTTACCCGGGCGCGTGGGAGCGGTCCTGGCGGTGGTGGCGGCGGTGCTGAACGCGGCCGCCTCGGTGTTGCAGCGCAAGGCCGCCCGGGAGGAGCCCGAGGAGCGGGAGTTCTCGATCGGGCTGCTGTTCGACCTGGTCCGGCGGCCGGTGTGGCTGGGCGGGATCGCGTGTGTGATCACGGGGTTCCTCGTCCAGGCCGTGGCGCTGACGCTGGCCGGGGTCGCGGTCGTGCAGCCGATGCTGGTGGCCGAGCTGCCGTTCACGGTGCTGCTGGCGGCGTGGGCCTTCGGCGCGCGCCCGGGTGTCCGGGAGTGGACGGCGATCGGCGTGCTCGCCGCCGGCCTGGTCCTCGTCGTGGTCGCGCTGGCCCCGACCGGCGGGGACCCGGTCGCGGTGTCCGGCTGGACGTGGGTGGTCGGGTCGGCCGTCGTCGCCGTGGTCGTCGGCGCGACCGTGGCCGCCGGCCGCGGGACGACGGGATCGGCGCGCGCGGGGTGGCTCGGCATCGGCACCGGCACGGCGTTCGGCTACGTCGCGGTGCTGGTGGCGGCGGTGGGCGCCATCGCCGGCCGGGCGGGCGTGCACGGGGTGCTCACCGCGTGGCAGACCTGGGCGGTGGTCGTCGTCGGACCGCTGTCGTTCTTCCTGCTCCAGACCGCGCTGCAGGCGGGCAGCCTGGTGGCGTCACAGCCCGGCTTCACGCTGGCGAACCCGCTGCTCGCCACGGCATGGGGCGTGGTCGTCTACGGCGAGCAGGTCCGCGGCGGCGCCTGGTACGCCATGGCCGCCGCCGGCGGGGCGGCGCTGGTGCTCGGCACGTTCGTGCTGGTCCGCTCGCCCCTGCTCAGCGACGGCGACCGGGACGACGACCGGGACGACGCCGCTCCCGCCGCCCGCTGAGCCCGTCCCCCGATCGCCCGACACCGCGCTCCCCCGGCGGATCGGGCGGCGGCCCGACGGTGCCGGAGCCCCGTCGGCGGGACCGTGTGTCCAGCGGGGAACGAACCCCCGACCACCGGACCAGACCAGGGAGCACGACCATGAGCATCACCTTCCTCCACCGCACCGCCGGCAGCGACCGTCCCGCCCGCCGCCGCAACCCCTTCCGGCTCGCGCAGTTCCGCCCGGCCGCCCCCTTCGCCGGGGTCTTCCCGGCCGACCGCGACCGCGAGCGGGTCCTCGGCGAGCTGCGTGCCCTCGGCGCGCCCGGCGACCTCGTCGCCCGCGCGCACGTCTGAACCCCTCCTGAACCCGCCGGGGCCCCGCCGCGCTCAGGACGCGACGGGGACCCCCGCCCGCGCCGCCCACTCCCGTGCCAGCAGCGCCTGCGAGGCGACCCGGTCGGCGTGCCGATGGGTGATCGTGGTGACCAGCAGCTCGTCCGCACTCGTCACCCGCTGCAGGGCCTCGAGGCGCTCGGCGACCGTCCCGGGGGCGCCCACGAACTGCGTCGCCAGCCGGTCGGCCACCAGCGCCCGGTCCTCGTCGGACAACGGGCACGCGGCCGCGACGGCGGGATCGGGGAACGGGATCGCCCCGGCCCCGGTGCGGATGCTGTGCACCCACGGCCCGTAGCCCGCCGCCAGCTCGCGCGCGGTCGCGTCGTCCTCGGCGACGACGACGTCCGCCGACACCATGACGTACGGCGCGGCCAGGTGCTCCGACGGCCGGAACGCCGCCCGGTACGCGGCCACCGCATCGAGCACCGTGTCCGGGCTGACGTGGTAGTTCGCCGCGAACGGCAGCCCACGCTCCCCCGCGACCACCGCGCTGTCCCCGCCGCTGCTGCCCAGCACCCACGGCTCCACGCCGGCACCCTCGCCCGGCACCGCGTGCACCTCCACGTCGTCCGACGAGCGGTACCGGCCTGCGAGCAGGTCGAGGACGTCGTCGACGATGTGGTCGTACGCCGGGGTGCTCGCCCCCGGCTGGCGCATCAGCTCGAGCTGCGCCCGGAAGCGCGGCGAGCCCAGGAGACCGGCGAACGAGAACGGCGCCGGGATCAGCACGCCGTCGACGACCCGCTCCTCGCCCGGCCCCTCCGGCTCGGTGCGGGTGCGGGGGCCGCCGGAGCGCCCGAGCCCGAGGTCGACGCGGCCGGGGAACAGGGCGTCGAGGATCCCGAACTCCTCGACCACCGAGAGCGCGGTGCGGTGCCCGGTCTGCACCGCCCCCGAGCCGACGCGGATGGTGTCGGTGGCCTGCGCGACCGCCTGGATCAGCAGCGGCGGCGAGGCCCCGGCGACGCCCGGGTTGAGGTGGTGCTCGGCCAGCCAGTAGCGCCGGTAACCCTGGCGCTCGGCGTGCCGGGCCAGGTCGATCGTGTTCCGCAGGGCCTCGGCCACGCTCGACCCGGCCGCGATCGGGGCCAGGTCCAGCACGGAGAGCGGTACGTACGGATCCACGCGCGGGGTCACCGCAGCCATTCCTCCAGCTCCCATCCGGTCAGCGCGGCCACCCGCGGGACGTCGTCGGCGAAGCGCCGCAGCGCCGCGGCGCGCTCCGTCGGGGTGGGCCCGGACGCGCGGCCGCTCACGTCCGGGCGGACGTTGTGCCGGGGCACCCCGGTGACCACCCCGGTCTCGACGCCGAGGAACCGGCACACCCGGTCCGCGGTGCCGGCGGGGTCGTCGCGGAGCTCCCGGTAGCGCAGCAGCAGCACCTGCTCGCGCGGGAAGAGCGAGAGCAGGTGCTCGAGCTGGCCGCCGTAGCGGCCCTGGGCGGCGTAGTGCCAGAAGTGCGCCCAGCCCGCGGTGATCCGGTCCCCCTCGAGCTCCAGCGCACGCAGGAAGTCCGCCTCCGGCTCGAGGCCGGCGCCGCGCAGGTGCGCCCAGTTCGAGTGCGCCCGCTCGACCGGGTCGCGCAGCACGGCGATCAGCCGGGCCGCGGGCAGGAGGTCCCGGATCCGCCGCTGGGCGTCCCGGTCGTAGAGGTAGAACACCGTGGACTCGCCGCACAGCGCGTCCGGGTCGGCGTCGGCGAACAGGGCCTCGTACTCGTCCCGGCGCCAGACGTGCTCGCCCCAGGTCGGGAGGTCACCGGGGCCGCCGCCGGAGTCCGGCGGCGGGCCGTCGGTGAGGAAGAACTTCGGCTCCTTCGGGGTGGACAGGAACAGCCGCGGATGCCCGCTCAGGGCGTTGTGCAGGGCGGACGTGCCGCACTTCGGCGCCCCGAGCAGGAGGAAGTCCGGCAGGCGCGAGCCCACGGGCTCAGACCGCGGCCGCGGGCCGCCGGTCGGCGGTGCGGACGGGCGGCAGCAGCAGCTCGGTGCGCAGCTCGTGCGCCCCGTCCTCGCGGGTCCCCTCGTAGTACAGCCGGTACCCGCCGCCCTCCAGCGCGACCACGCTGAGGTAGCGGAGCCCGCGGCCCGGGTGCGGGGACTCGGCGACGGGCTCGTGTCCCTGCGCGGTGAAGACACCGGGCAGATCGGTGGCGTAGGCCAGGCCGGTCCGCTCCTCCCAGTTCTCCGCGGCCGTGGCGCGGCCGTCGTAGGTGGCGGCCCAGCGGCCGTCGACCCGGAACACCGCGCTGACCCGCACCCCCCGCGCGTCCCAGCGCCCGGCCCGCGGCCCGAGCGCCGTGCCCTCGTGCCGCCACTCCAGCCCGTCGGGGCTGGTGTAGTACTCGGTGGTCATGCGGTCCTCGTGCTCCGGCACGTCGAGCGGGTGCACCGAGGCCCACAGGTGCCAGCGCCCGCCCTCGACCACGATCACCGGGTCCTTGACGGCGTGCAGGTCGTCGCCGGGAAGGACGGTCCGGCGCGGCGCGTCGGCGAGCTCCTCGGGGGTGCCCGCCTCCAGGACGTCGACCCACCAGTGCTTGGTCCCGGGCGTCGCGCAGCTGACGTAGAGCCGCCACCGGCCCTGCGGCGTGCGGACCAGGGCCGGGCGCTCCAGCGACTCCGCACCGAAGCGGTCCTTGGTCACCCGGGCGACCTCGGCGAAGCGGATCCCGTCCGTGGACCGGGCGATCACCGTGGCCAGGCCGCGCCCCTCGGTCAGCGGGGCACGCAGCCGGTAGGCCGCGTGGTAGACGCCGTCGGCGAGGACGACGCTCGGGGCCCCCACCCAGTTGCCGGCCCCGGCGCCGGGGGCGGCCACCGCGATCGCGGCCGCCTCCCACCGCGGGATCGGCAGCAACGGCGGGGATGCGGGTGCGGTGCTCACTCAGGACTCCTCGGGTGCGGTCGGGCCCGCCAGACCGCGGTCGGTCAGGTGCGCGAGCAGCAGCGCGACCGAGGTCTCCACTGGCTGCTCGTGGGCGGGGATGACGAGGTCGGGGTCGAGCGGGACCTCGTAGGGGTCGTCGACGCCGGTGAGGCCGGAGATCTCGCCGTCCCGCTGGCGGGCGTAGAGGCCCTTGACGTCGCGTTCGGACGCCACCTCCACCGGGGTGCTGACGTGCACCTCGATGAACTCGGTGCCGTTGCCGGCGTGCGTGGCGCGGACCTCGTCCCGCACGTCCCGGAAGGGTGCGATCGCCGAGACCAGCACCAGCACGCCGTTGCGCGCCAACAGCTCCGAGACCCACCCGATCCGCCGGATGTTGATCGCCCGGTCCTCCCGGGAGTAGCCGCGGGCCGCGGCCAGGTGCGGCCGCACGGCGTCGCCGTCGAGCACCTCGACCCGCAGCCCGCGGGAGCGCAGCTCGGACTCGCAGGCGCGGGCGATCGTGGACTTGCCCGCGCTGGGCAGGCCGGTCAGCCAGACGGTGGCGCCGCGCTGGGCGGTGTGGAGCGCGGTCGGAGGGGCGACGGGTGAGCGGACGGCGTCGGACACGGGGGTCTCCGGCGTTCTGTCGGGTGCGGTGGGGATGCGGGTGCGGCCGCGCGGCGTCGGGCCGGGCGCGGGACGACCCCGGCTCCGGCGCGCGACCTACCGACAGAACTGGTCGTACGCGTGCGCGCGACGGCCCGGCCAGAACGGCTCGAGCAGGGTCCGCGTCACGCGGTCATCCTCACCCGGGCGGTGGACGGCCGCAACCGGCGCACCCTCCGAATGTCGGCGCTGTGTGGTCGTTCACGCTGCCGCCCGCCACCCCCTCGTGGTTACTGTGGTCTGGTCCACCACGGACCCGAGGACAGCCGAGGCAGGAGGAGGCCGCCATGACCGGTGCCCGCCTCGTCTCCCGCCGCTGGCTCGACGGGCTCGGCTCGCCGCCCGGGCACTGTCCCCGCTAGACCCGTACGCCCGGTGCCGCCTCGCGCACCGCTCCGCGTTCCGCCGGACCCGTCGACCGGTCCGGCCTCCCGGCCCGCCGGCCGCAACCGTCCCGCGCCCTCCCACCAGGAGAACCGCATGCGCTTCCAGGTCCTCGACATCGTCCCGCACGCCCCGCACCCGGTCACCGGGGAGATCATCTCGGTGCACGAGCGCCTGGAGCGGGTGGTGGAGAACGCCGTGCTCGCCGAGCGGCTCGGCTTCGACTCCTACGCCGTCGGGGAGCGGCACGCCGGCGAGTTCGTCTCCTCCGCACCGACCGTGCTGCTCGGCGCGCTGGCCCAGGCCACGGACCGGATCCTGCTCAGCACCGGCGTGACCGTGCTGTCCCTGCTGGACCCGGTTCGCGTCGCCGAGGACTACGCGACGGTCGACCAGCTCTCCGGCGGCCGGTTGGAGATCGTCATCGGGAAGGGCAACGAGGACAAGCACTTCCCGCTGTTCGGGCTGGAGCTCTCGAAGCAGTACGAGTACCTCACCGAGAACTACGAGCTGCTGCGCCGGCTGCTGCGCGAGGAGCGCGTGTCCTGGGAGGGCGTGCACCATCGCGACCTCGACGGGGTGACGACCTTCCCGCGGCCCTTCGACGGTCCCTTCCGGATCTGGCACGGCTCGGCCACCTCCACCGCGGCCGTCGACCTGGCCGCCAGGTGGGGGGACCCGATCTTCAGCGCCAACGCCCTGCAGCCGCGGGAGAACTACCTGGTCCTCATCGACCGGTACCGGGAGCAGCTCGAGGCACACGGGCACGACCCCGCCGTCGGCTACGTCGGGTCCGGCTCGGGCGGGCTGTTCCTCGCCGACACGGACGAGCAGGCGGTCGCGGAGTACCGGCCGATCTACGAGGCGCAGGCGGCCAAGCTCGCTGCCGCACACGCCGGCGACCCGCGGAAGGGCAAGACGATGTCGTTCACGACGATCGAGGAGGCCGTCGCGCACGGGCCCGCCCTGGTCGGGACGCCGGAGCGGGTCGCCGCGAAGATCCTCGACTACCACAAGTCCTACCGGCACGACGTCCAGTCGGTCTCGATCAACCCCGTCCTCCCCTACCCCCAGCAGCAGGAGGTGCTGAGCCGGTTCGCCGAGGAGGTCGTGCCGCTGGTCCGCCGCGAGGTGTCGACCACGCTCTGGGGGCCGCGGGACCCGGGCCGCGCCAAGGGCCTCACGCAGTCCTGACCGATCGCCGGCCCCGGAAGGACCCATGGTCATCCACGACTCGCTGATCGACCTGGTCGGCGGCACCCCGCTCGTCCGGCTGCGCCGGCTCACCGCCGGCCTCGTGGCCACCGTGCTCGTCAAGCCCGAGTACCTCAACCCGGGCGGCTCGGTGAAGGACCGCGCCGCCACCGCGATGGTGCTCGCCGCGGAGCGCGACGGCGTGCTCGCGCCCGGCGGCACCATCGTCGAGGCCTCGTCGGGCAACACCGGCATCGGGCTCGCGCAGGCCGCCGCGGTCCGCGGGCACCGGATCGTCGTCGTCCTGCCGGACACAGTGGCCGTCGAGAAGCTGGACATCCTGCGCGCCTACGGCGCCGAGGTCGTCACGACCCCGGCGAGCCTGCCCCGCGAACACCCCGAGCACGTCAACCGGCTGGCCCGGCGGATCGCGGCGGAGACGCCCGGGGGCTGGTTCGCCGACCAGTACGACAACCCGGCGAACCCGGAGATCCACCACGCCACGACCGGCCCGGAGATCTGGGCGGCCACGGAGGGCCGGGTCACGCACCTCGTCGCCGGGATCGGCACCGGCGGCACGATCTCGGGCACCGGGCGCTACCTCAGGGAGGTGGGCCGGGTCGAGGTCGTCGGCGCCGACCCCGCCACCTCCGTCTACAACGGGGGCGACGGCAGCCCGTTCTTCGTCGAGGCCTCCGGCCACTACCGGCACACCGACACGGTCGACGACCAGTGGCCGCTGTCCTACCACCAGCAGGTCGTCGACCGGATCGAGGTGATCGACGACCGCGAGTCCGTGCTGACCACCCGCCGGCTCGCGCGGGAGGAGGGCCTGCTGGTGGGCGCCTCGTCCGGGCTCGCGGTGGCGGCCGCGCTGCGGGTGGCGTGCGGGCTCGGCCCCGAGCACACCGTGGTCGCGGTCCTCCCCGACTCCGGGCGGGCCTACCTGTCGAAGTACCACTCGGTGGGCTGGCTGCGCCGCCTCGGCTTCCTCGACGACGACCGCCCCGGGCTGCTCGCCGACGCCGCCACGCCGGTGCACACCGTCACCACCCGCACACCGCTCGGCGAGGCCGCCGCGCTGGCCGCGGGCCCGGCGCGGGACCAGCCGCTGGTCCCGGTCGTCCTGCCCGGGCGCAGCCCGCGCTTCGCCACCGCCGTCTCCGAGATTCTCGGGGCGCTCGACCCGGCGGTGCTCGCCGCCGAGGCCGCCCGTCGGGACCCGGCGACGCCGGTGGGCGAGCTCGCGGACCCGCCGCCGGTCGCCGTGGGCACCGGCGAGACCGCGGAGGAGGCCCTCGCCCGTCTCGACGCCGCCGGCGGCGAGAACGCCCTGCTGCTGCGCGACGGCCGCCTGGCCGGCCTGCTGACCCGCGCCGCCCTCGTCGCCCGGGCCGGGGTGGCCGCGCGGTGAGCGCCCGGACCACCCACGCCTGCCACGGCCCGCCGGACCCCGCCCCGCCGGGCCCGCGCGACCGCGAGGGACTCCTCGCGCAGGTGCTGCCGGCGCTGGCCGACACCGTCCGCACCGGGGCGCGCCGGCGCGAGGAGCAGCGCACCCTCCCCTACCGCGAGATGCAGGCCTTCCGTGACTCCGGGCTGGGCTCGCTCCGCGTCCCCGCCTCGCTGGGCGGGCCCGGTGGGTCGATCGCGGACGTCGTGAAGGCGGTGGTGCGGCTCGCCGCCGCGGACTCCAACGTCGCCCAGGCCACCCGGGCCCACTTCGCGCACGTCGAGCGGCTCCTCGAGCCCGGGGTGCCCGACGCCGCCCGCCGCCTGCGGGAGCTGCGGGAGGGCGTGCTGGTCGGCGAGGCGACGTCCGAACGCACCGGCACCCGGCCCTTCGACCTGGGCACCCGGCTGCGCCGCACCGGCGGCCGGCTCCTGCTCACCGGCGAGAAGCACTACGCCACCGGCGGGCTCTTCGCCTCCCACCTCACCGTCCTCGCCCTCGACGACGCCGACCGTCCGGTGTGGGCGCTCGTGCCGGTCGACGCGCCGGGCGTCGAGCTGTGGGACGACTGGGAGGGCATGGGCCAGCGGCTGACGGCCACCGGGTCGGCGGTGTTCACCGACGTCGTGGTGGACCCCGCCGAGGTGCTGCGGCCCGCGCCCGGCCGCCCCGAGCCGACGGTGACCTCCAGCTTCCGCGCCCTGCACCTCGCCGCGGTGGGCGCGGGCATCGCGACGGCCGCCGTCTCCGACATCGCCGGGTTCACCCGCACCAACCCGCGCGCCGCCGAGGCGGCCGAGGCCGGGCGGGCCGCCGACGACCCGTTCGTCCGGGCCGCGGTGGGCGAGGCCGCGACGCTGGCCTACACGGCCCGGTCGGTCGTGCTCAGCGCCGCGCGCGCCCTCGACGCGGCGGCGGAGCACCGCACCGCGGACGAGCTGGCGGCGGCCGCCGCCGAGGTCACCCAGGCGAAGGTCGTGGCCGACCGCGCCGCCCAGCAGGCCGCCACGGTGATCTTCGACGCCGCCGGCGCCTCGGCCACCCTCACCTCGGAGGGCCTGGACCGGCACTGGCGCAACGCGCGCACGCTGGCCAGCCACGATCCCGCCGCCCACGCGGCGCGGGCGATCGGCGACTACGTCCTGCACCGGACGCCCCCGCCCGGCGACGGGTTGCCCTAGCCCGCCACCCGCTGTCGCCGCCGGGATCCGAGGAACGGCAACGGGATCCGCCGCCGCGGCCGGCCCGGCAGCCGGCCCGCCGCGGCGTCGTCGATCAGGGCCTTGACGGTCTCGGCGGCGTCCGTGCGGTTGGCGCCGATCCCGCCGGTGGAGCCGCGCTTGATCCAGCCGACGACGTAGGCCCCGGGCCTGCCCTCGACGCGACCCTCGTGGTTCGGGACGGTGCCCGTGACGTCGTCGAACGGCAGGCCGGCCAGGGGTCGCCCGCGGTGCCCGACGGCCCGGACGACCATGCCGGCCGGGATCTCCACCTCGCCGTCGGGGCCGGTCACCCGGACCGCCTCGACCCGGCCGTCGCCGGTGATCGCCGAGGGCGACGAGTGGAAGCGCAGGATCAGCCGGCGCGGCCCCTCCGGGCCCGGCGCCGACCAGTCGACGACCTCGCGGCGCGCCTCCTGCAGCAGCGCCGCGTGCTCGCCCGGCACCGCCTCGTCGATCGCCTTCCCGGTGCGCGGGTCGGCGTCGTCGACCACGACCTCCACGCCCTCCCGGCGCAGCAGCGCGACGAGCTCGGGCCGGGTGTAGGCGGCGGTGTCCGGGCCGCGGCGGGCCAGCAGGACGGCCTCGCGCACGCCCGAGCCGCGCAGCAGCTCCAGGGCCCCGCCCGCGATCGCGGTGTCCTCGAGATCGGCCGGGTCGGCCGTGAGGATCCGCGCGACGTCGAGCGCCACGTTGCCGGTGCCGACGACGACCACCCGCCCCGACGACAGGTCGACCGCGCCGCGCGCGATCTCGGGGTGGCCGTTGTACCAGCCGACGACCGTGGTGGCGGGCAGGCTGCCGGGCAGGTCCTCGCCCGGCACGCCGAGCGACCGGGACTCCGACGCACCCACGGCGTAGATCACCGCGTCGTGCTCGGCGGCGAGCTGCTCGGGCGTGACGTCCCGGCCCACCTCCACCCCGAGCCGCATCCGCAGCCGGTGGTGACCGTGGTGGCGCGCGAACGTCTCCCCGATCCGCTTGGTCGAGGGGTGGTCCGGCGCCACGCCGAACCGCACCAGCCCGCCCGCGACGGCGAGCCGGTCGATCAGCGTGATCCGGGCGTCGGTGTGCAGGAGCAGGTCCTGCACGGCGTACATGCCCGCGGGCCCGGTGCCGACCACCGCGACGTCGAGCGCCGGGAAGCCGGCCGGGATGGTGCGGTCGAAGGCGGGCGGGCCCCAGCGGTGGAACACCGGGGTCGGCTCCGCCTCCTCCACCTCCGACGACGGCCGGTCGGCGTAGAACTCCGCGTTCACCTCGGCGTAGCCCTCGAGCGGGCCGCTCAGCAGGTCGACCGGGTGGATGGCGTCCACGGGGCAGGCGTCGGCACACGCGCCGCAGTCGATGCACGACTGCGGGTCGATGTAGAGCATGTCCGTGGTGCCGAAGTCCGGCTCGTCCGGCGTGGGGTGGATGCAGTTGACCGGGCACGCCGCGACGCAGGACGCGTCGGTGCAGCAGGTCTGGGTGATCGCGTACGGCATCGCGGGGCCTGTCGCTCGGCGGGGTCGGCGGGGCGCCGGGTCAGAGGAGGTTCGCGCGGCGGTAGATCGCCCGCGCGGCCGGCGTGAGCAGCCCGGCGGAGCCGAGGAACTCCATCAGCCCGGCGCAGCTCGAGCGCATCATCGCCTTGTGGTGCTGGTTGGCCCGCGCCTCGCGCAGCGCGCGCGTACGGTCCAGCCCCGCCGCCTCGTACACGTCGTCGCTGACCATGCTGGTCACGATGTGGTACGCGGCCCCGGCGATGACCACGGCGTCGGCCTGGCGGCGCAGGGCGCCCGCGCCCCGCATCCGCTCCCGGACCTCGTCCCGGGCGAACTTCATGTGCCGGGACTCCTCGACCACGTGGATGTTGTTGATCGTGCGGACGAACGGGACCACGCGCTCGTCGCGCATCCAGTCCCGCTGCATCACGTCGAGGACCTCCTCGGCGACGAGGATCGCGGCGTAGGCCGCCTCGCCGCCGGCGAGCGCGGCGAACGCCCGGCCGAGCTCGACGACCGACCGCTTCGGGCGGTACGGCCGCGCGCCCAGCTTGGCCACCCCCCGCGCGAACATGATCGAGTGGCGGCACTCGTCCGCGATCTCGGTGAGCGCCCACTGGAAGGCCGGGTCGGTCGGGTCCTTGGCGTAGAAGTCCCGCAGCACCATCTGCTGCAGGATCATCTCGAACCAGATGCCGGTGCTGGCGACGGACGCCGACTCCTGCCGGGTCAGCTCGCGCTGCTGCTCCGGGGTCATCTCGTCCCAGTACGCCGTGCCGTAGAGGGTGCTCCACTCCGGGCTCGCGCCGTGGAAGCCGGTGTCCAGCGGCGTGTCCCAGTCGACCTCCTGCGTCGGGTCGAAGCTGAGCATCTCCGACGAGCGCAGCAGGCGGCGGGCGACGTCGGCGTGGTCGCCCTCGACGGCGGCATCGGCGCCGGTCACGGCGTTGTCGGCGGTGCGGTCCAGGGCAATGGTGTCGTCCATGGTCGCTCCTTCGCGGATCGACGACTGCTGGCGTTACCGGCGGTAACGTTACCGGTGGTAACACATGCTCGCAACCCGGGGCCGTCCCGCGTCCGCGTGAGACGCCGCCGCCCGGCCCGCTGAGAGGGCCGCAGCTGCACCCGACGGGCGTCGCCACCCCGATGGGCACCGGCGACATGCAGGCCCGGCTGGGCAAGGCCGTCGCCGGCGACCCGCGGCTCGCCGGCATGTTGACCACCCTGCTGCCGGTGGACATCACCCAGCCCGAGGACGTCGCCGAGACGGTGCTGTTCCTCGCCTCGGACGAGTCGCGCTACATCACCGCCCACGAGATCGCGCCCGACGCGCGCGTGACGGAGTTCTGAGCTCCTGGACGCCCCGGTTCGACCGGTCCGGGTCATGACGGCGTTCGGATCGGTGCTCCGCGCGTCAACATCCCGTCAGGAGAGGGTCCTGCGGCGGCGGTCCGCCGCACCCTGGCGTCATGGTGCCGAGTCGCCGATCCACTCTCCCGTCCGCGCCGCCGGCGTGCGCCGGCGGCCTGCTCCTCGGCCTGCCCGCCGCCGTCGGGGCCCAGGCGGTCGCCTGGGCCTGCGACCCGTCCGACGTCGCCGTCGGCGGCCTGGTGCTCGCCGCCCTCGCCGCGGGTCTGGTCGCCACGGTGACGTCCACCGTCGGTGCCGTCGTCGCCGGGACCGTCGGCTGGGCGGTCTACGACGGCTTCGCCGCCCACCGTCTCGGCGAGCTGCACGCCGGGGCCGCCGACGTGCGCGCGCTGCTGCTCGTCGTGGGCGCGGCGCTCGTGTTCCACGGGCTCGCCGCGGTGCTCCGCGTGTACCGGGGCGGGCCGGGCGAGGGCCTCACAGTGCTCGGACACGTCGCGCACAGCCCGCTCCTCGGGCCGGCCGGCAGTGTTCTCCCCGGCGCCGGACCCGGCGCCCGAGACGCTCCCCCACAGGAGGATCCGTGCACACGCTTCCCCAGCTCGTCGAGTACCTCAACACCCACGGCGCCCCGGTCCAGCTCGTCGACCAGGTGAGGAACCTGCAGCTGCGGCACGCCCTGACCCCGCAGGCCTTCCAGGACCTCTGCACCCGGCTCGGCTGGCGCCCGCGCGGTATGAGCGTGGCCGACGCCGTCGCCTGGGTCCGGCAGGGCGTCCGCGGCTGACGGTGCGCTGCGGCGGGGGGTGCGTCGGACCCGCACCCCGCGCCGCGGCCTCTTGCCGGGCCGTCCCGTCCGGCCCACTCTCGACGCGTGCCCGACCACCGACACGACCTGCTCTTCGGCGCCTTCGTCACCCCGGTCGCGGACCCGCCGGACCGGGCGGTCGACCTGGCGGTGGCCGCCGAGCGGGCCGGCCTCGACCTCGTCGCCTTCCAGGACCATCCGTACCTGCCGGAGTTCCTCGACGCCTGGACGCTGATGTCCGTCGTCGCGGCCCGGACCGAGCGGATCCGCCTCACCGGCGACGTCCTCAACCTTCCGCTCCGCCCACCCGCCGTCCTCGCCCGCAGCGCCGCGAGCCTCGACCGGCTCAGCGGGGGCCGCGTCGAGCTCGGCCTCGGCACGGGCGCCTTCTGGGACGGCATCGAGGCCATGGGCGGCCGCCGGCTGAAGCCGGGCGAGTCCGTGCAGGCCCTCGAGGAGGCGATCGCGATCCTCCGCGGCATCTGGGCCGCCGACGAGCGCGGCGGCGTCCGCGTCGACGGCGAGTTCCACCACGTGGCCGGCGCCAAGCGCGGCCCGCACCAGCCCACGACATCGGCATCTGGGTCGGCGCCTACGGCCCCCGCATGCTCCGGCTCGTCGGCCGCCTGGCCGACGGCTGGCTGCCCACGCTCTCCTACCTGCGCGACGGCCCCACCTCCCTCACCGCCATGAACACCCTGATCGACGAGAGCGCCACCGCTGCCGGCCGCGACCCCGGCGCGATCCGCAGGCTGCTCAACCTCGAGGGCCGCTTCGCGCAGACCGGCGACGGCCTGCTCGTCGGCCCGCCGGAGCAGTGGGCCGAGGAGCTCGCCGACCTCGCCCTCGCCGAGGGCATCTCAGGCTTCATCCTGATGTCCGACGACCGGGCCACCCTCGAGCGCTACGCCCACGAGGTCGCCCCGCGCACACGGGAGCTGGTCGAGGCGGAGCGGCGCGGGTAGCGCGCCACCCCGCCCGACCCGTCGCGGCGGTTCGTCCAGGTCGAGGCTGAGCGCAGGTCGAGGCTGAGCGCCGCGCGCAGCGCGCCACCGTTCTCGGTGAGACCCTGCTCGTAGTCCTCACGCGCGCGCCTCGTCGGCACACGTCCACCTCCCGTCGCTGATGGAGGAGGTGGACTCGGAACCGGCTGCGTCTCCCGGGACTGCCGACTCGGTGTCCTGGAACTGCCGACTCGCGGAATCGCCGGCGCGAGCCGCACAGCGAGCCCCTGCCAAGCGAGCCCCCCCGCCAAGCGAGCCCCTGCCAAGCGGGCCCCGGCCAGACCGTCCGGACGCTGTGCGGGCCACCCCCGGGACGGCCCGCCCCGCTGATGCGATCGGTCGGGGGGGGGCGCCCCCCCCCCGGCGCCCCCCCCGCTGGGCCGGGCCCCCACCCCGGGGCGGCGCCCCCCCCCCCGACTCGTTCAAGGTCGTCGAAGTGGATCACGATCCACGGTCTGATCCACAAGCGTTG
>NZ_JBEZDN010000161.1:0-16022 GCF_040648315.1 Pseudonocardia sp. NPDC049154 | reverse complement strand
CACGCGCCGTCGATCGAGGCGGCCCGGGAGCGCGCCGCTGCCGCCGGACTCGGCATGGCACGTGCCCGTGCTGCGCCTGGTCTGGCCCGTCGAGCCCGACGAGCCGGGCCCGCCCGCGGGGTACGCCACCGAGGTCCGGCTCCCGGTACGCCCCGGCCTCGACCCCGCCGACCTGCTCGAACGCGCCCGCGCCGCGGCCCCGGACCTCCTGCTCGCGTTGCCGGACCTCGCCGAGGTCGTCCTCGCGCCGCCGGACGGGGAGCCCACGGCACTGCGTCGCGAGGAGGCAGACGGGATCACCGTCGTCGGCGACCGGCGCTTCCGCGTGGTCCGGAGCAGCGTCACGACCGAGCCCGGCGCGGCGGTCGAGGAGCGGCACCGCCGCGAGCGCGGGGTCTGCTGGGCGCTGCCGGTCGACGTCCTGGGCGAGCCCGCCCCGCTCGGCCCGGACTCCGGCGAGGTCCTGCACGCGCCGACGGCCGCCGTCGAGCGGCTCGGGCTGCCGGCCCGGCTGATCGCCGACCTGCCGTTGGACCCGGACCGTCGCCGCGTCCGGACCGGACCGACGGCCGACGCGGTGCTCGCCGCGGCCGCCGCGGCCTACCTCGACCTGGTCCGGGTCGTCGCCCCCGAGCACCGGCTCGACCTCGTGCCGGCGCCGGGCTTCCCGTTCTCCGAGCTCGACGGCCGGCTGCGCGCCGCCGTCGTCGACGCCCTCGCCGAAGGCGCCTGGTTGCCGGCCGCCGTGCCCGGTGCCGCGGACCTCGTGCCGCGCCGCGCGGAGTGGCTCGACCTGCCCGGCGCCCCGGACCTGCCCGCCCTGCTCGCCGCCGCCGATCCCGCGTTCGGCCGGCTCGCCGCCGTCGAGCCCCGGCAGTCGGTCGCGCTCGGGGAGCTCGGGGTCGGGCGGGTCGGCGCCGCCGGGCTGGCGGAGCGGCTGCACGGTGTGGAGCGGGATCCGCACTGGTGGTGCGCGTTGTACGCGGCGTTGGAGCCCGCCGTCGAGACCGTGCCCGGGCTGACCGAGGAGCTGCGCGCCCTCCCGGTCCCGCTGCTCGACGGGCGCCTGGTGGCGGGTCCGCCGAGCGTCCTGCTCCCGGGGTCCGGTCTCGACGCCGGCACCCGGGCCGTCGCCGGGCTCGCCCTGCCCGGCCTGCACGTCGCCGACCCGGACGCGGTCCACCCGCTGCTGGAGCGGCTCGGGGCGACCGCCACCGATCCCGGTGCGCTGCTCGACCATCCCGCGCTGCGCGAGGCCGTCGACCGCTCGCTCGACGACGCCGACGCCGGCCTGGACACCGCGCCCCTCGCCGAGGCCGTGCTCGGCCTGCTCGCCGTGACGGTCGCGCCCGGGTTCGGCGCGCTCGCGCTCCCGGACGCGGAGGGCCTGCCGTCACGCGCCGACGAGCTGATGCTCCCCGACGCCGCGGTCCGGCCGCTGTTCGACGCGGAGGCGCCGATCGGCGTCCTCGACCCCGCGTGGGCCGCGCGGATCCCGCGGGAGGCGCTCGTCGCGGCCGGGGTGCTCGACGGGTTCGCCGTCGTCGTCGACGAGGAGCCCACGGGGCCGGACCACGACCTGCACGACGAGGACCTCTGGTGGGACGAGGGCGCCGAGCCGACCCGGGTCACCGGCGTCCGGGACCTCGACCTGGTCGCGGACGACGCGTGGCCCGCCGCGCTCGCGCTCCTCGCCGGCCGCCCGGAGACCCGGGCCGCCGTGCTGGAGCCGGGCGGGTACACCGGCTGGTGGCTCGCCCGGAACGCCCTGCTCGGCGGGCACGAACCCGGGCACTGGCGGCTCGCGGGGGCCGAGCGGCTCGCGGGCCTCTACGACCCGGTCCCGGCCGCGCTCGACGAGCGCCTGCTCGCCGCGATCGGCGTCCGCGCGGAGCTGGCCGTCGACAGCACCGAGGAGGCCGCGGACCTGCTCGACCGGCTCGCCGACGCCGGGCGCACCGTCGACGCCGCGCTCGCGGCCGACGCCCACGCGGTGCTGGCCGCGGCCGTCGCGGAGGGGGCGGTCGACGTCGACGCCCTCGACCTCCCCGACCGGGTCCGCTCGCTCGCGGGCACGGTCGTCGGCGTCGACGCGGCCGTGGTGCTCGACGCCCCGTGGGCCGCGGCGGTGCTGCCGGCGCACGACCTGATCGTCGGCGGGGAGCCGCACGCGCTGGCCGAGATCCTGGACCTGCCGCTCGCCTCCGACGTGGTGGTCGGGGAGGTCGTCGGCGACGGGCGGCCGGTGCGCTGGTCGGCCCTGCCCGAGGTGGTGGTGGCCTGCCGCACAGCGGGCCTGCCGGTCCCCGGGGGCGAGCTGTGGCTGCACGACACCCTCGAGGTCGACCTCAGCCGGCCCGGGAAGGGGCGCCGGAGCGTTCCGACCTGGATCGATGCCGCCGGACGGGTGCACGCCGCGGACGCCGTGCGGGCGCTGCTGACCCTGTCCGGACGGATCGGCGACGACGAGTGACCAGCCCGGCCTCGTGCTAGGAAGAAGCATGTGAGAAACCGAGCCGACCTGCACACGCCCCCGCCCGTCCGGGGACGCGTCGCCATCCTCTCGGTCCACACCTCCCCGCTGGAGCAGCCCGGCACGGGCGACGCCGGCGGGATGAACGTCTACATCTCCGAGACCGCCACCCGCATGGCGCGCCGCGGCATCCCCGTGGAGATCTTCACCCGGGCCACGTCGTCGGAGCAGCCGCCGGTCGCGGAGCTGGCTCCCGGGGTGCTCGTCCGGCACATCGCGGCCGGGCCGTTCGAGGGCCTCGGCAAGAACGACCTGCCCGGGCAGCTGTGCGCCTTCACCGCCGGCGTGCTGCGGACCGAGGCGCACCACGAGCCCGGCTGGTACGGCGTCATCCACTCCCACTACTGGCTCTCCGGCCAGGTCGGGTGGCTCGCCCGGGACCGCTGGGGCGTGCCGCTGGTGCACTCCGCGCACACCCTCGCCCGGGTCAAGAACGCCGCGCTCGCGGAGGGCGACCAGCCCGAGCCGATGGTCCGCGTGATCGGCGAGGACCAGGTGGCGGCGGAGGCGGACCGGCTCGTCGCGAACACCGACACCGAGGTGCGCCAGCTCGTCGAGCTGTGCGAGGCCGACCCGCTGCGCACGGTCGCCATCCCGCCGGGCGTCGACCTCGACCGCTTCCGCCCCGCCTCCCGGTGCGAGGCGCGGGAGGCGCTCGGCCTGCGGCACGACGCCGTCGTGCTGGGGTTCGTCGGGCGGATCCAGCCGCTGAAGGCCCCGGACGTGCTGCTCCGCGCCGCCGCCGAGATGCTCCGCCGCGATCCCGCGCTGCGCGAGCGGCTGGTCGTGCTGGTCGTCGGCGGGCCGTCGGGCAGCGGGCTGACCGAGCCGACCGCCCTGCAGGAGCTGGCGGCGCACCTGGGCATCACGGACGTCGTGCGGTTCCTGCCGCCGCAGGCCGGGCCGGCGCTGGGGCGGGTCTACCGGGCCGCCGACGTGATCGCCGTGCCGAGCCACAACGAGTCGTTCGGCCTGGTCGCGCTGGAGGCGCAGGCCTGCGGGACGCCGGTCGTCGCGGCCGACGTCGGGGGCCTGCCGGTGGCCGTCGCCGACGGCCGGTCGGGGCTGCTGGTCCCCGGGCACGGCGCCGGGCAGTGGGCCTCCGCGCTGGCCGCCGTTGCGCTCGACCCCGCGCGCCGTGAACGGCTCGCCCGCGGCGCCGTGACGCACGCCCGGGAGTTCTCCTGGGAGCGCACCACGGACGCCCTGCTGGCCACCTACGCCGACGCCACCCGGGAGTACCGGGCCCGGCTGCGGGACCGGCTGGTCGCGGGCATCATCGAGGCGTGAGCGCAGAGACGGAGAAGACGGATCCCCCCGAGATCGACACGGCGGTGGGGAAGGCGCTCGACGAGCTGGAGGTCGGGTACCACCGGCGCGAGGCGGGCCAGTACCTCGTCACGCTGGAGGGCACGAACCGGCTCAACACCCCGACCTGGCTGGTCGTCCGCGAGCAGACGGTCTTCGTGCAGGCCTTCGTCTGCCGGCAGCCGGACGAGAACCACGAGGGCGTCTACCGCTTCATGCTGCAGCGCAACGCCCGTCTCTACGGCGTGCACTACGCGCTCGACCGGGTCGGCGACATCCACCTCGTCGGCCGCATCCCGTTCGTCGCGGTGAGCGCGGACGAGCTCGACCGAGTCCTCGGCCAGGTCCTCGAGGCCGCCGACGGCGATTTCAACACCTTCCTCGAGCTGGGCTTCGCCACCTCCATCCGCCGCGAGTACGCCTGGCGGACGGAGCGCGGGGAGTCATTGGCCAACCTCAAGGCCTTCGAGCACCTCATCGACTGACGCCCGCTCGCCCGGCTCGGGCCGGTGCGCATGCAACCGGATCGCGGCTCTCGTCCGTCCTTCCCCCGACGACGGAGGAGGGCGGGTCATGCGCAGGTGGGCGGTCTGGGTGGCGGCGGGCGTGGTGGTGCTGGCGTCCGCGTCGGTGGTGACGGGCGTGGCGATGCGGGACAGCGGCGGCGCCTCGAGTTCGGCGGAGCCGGGAACCCTGGCCCGGCCCGAGATCGCGGTGGCGCCCGACGGGGGCACCGTGTCGAGCAGTGAGTCCGCGCCCGGGTCCGCCCGCTCGGTCCCGCCGGCCGATTCCGCGGGTGCCGTCGCCGGGGCGCCGGGGACCGCCCCGCTGACCGACGTCGTCCCGGGGCGCGACGTCGTCCGCACCGCGGAGCTGACCGTGCAGGTCGGCGACCCCGTGGCCGCGGCCGCCGAGGTCCGGGGCGCGGTCGCCGCCGCGGGTGGGTTCGTGGCCGACGAGCGCGCGGGGAGCGGTTCGGCCGGGTTCACCCTGCGCGTGCCGGCGGACCGGCTCGACGCCCTCGCCGAGCGGCTCGCGGGCCTCGGGACCGTGACCTCCCGAACGAGCCGGGCCGAGGACGTCAGCGCCCCGGTCGCGGACCTGGAGGGGCGGGTCGCGGCGCAACGGGCGAGCGTCGCCCGGGTCCGCGCGCTGCTCGACCGCGCGACGACGATCGGCGAGATCGTCTCGATCGAGTCCGAGCTGGCCGCGCGCGAGGCCGATCTGGAGTCGCTGCAGCGGCGGCTCGCGGTGCTGCAGGACCAGGTGGCGCTGGCGACCGTCGAGGTCGCGTTGCTGCCGGTCCCGCCCGTGGCCGTCCCCGGCCCGTCGGGCTTCCTCGGCGGCCTTGCCGTCGGCTGGGAGGGGCTGCGCGCGATCGGCCGGGTGTCGCTGGCCGCGCTCGGGTTCGTGGTGCCGATGCTGCCCGTGGTGGCGGTGCTCGCCGGGCTCGTCCTGCTCGGCCGCCGGGTGTACCGGCACCGCCGCCGGCCGACCCCGCCGCCCGCGGACGCTCCCGGACCCGGGTGAGACCGGCCGCCTCCTCGGCCGGGCCGCGTCACCGGCGGGTTACCCTCGGTCGAACGCCGACGGTCGATCCCCAGGAGGACGCGATGGCCGCGCGCCCCCTGGTGCGCAAGGGTGCCGAGCCGCTGTGGGCGCAGCTGCTGGCCGACCTGCGCGCGCGGCTCGACGCGCACGAGTTCGACCACTCCTTCCCCGGCGAGCTCGCCCTCGTCGGCGAGTACGGGGTCAGCCGGCACACTGTGCGCGAGGCGCTGCGCCGGCTGCGCGAGGAGGGCGTCGTCGTCGCCGGCCGGGGCCGGGCACCGCGGCTGGCCGCGCCGATGGAGATCGAGCAGCAGCTCGGCTCGCTCTACAGCCTCTTCTCCGCCGTCGAGTCGACCGGCCGCGAGCAGCGCAGCGTCGTCCGCACGCTCGACGTCCGGGCGGACGGGGTCGTCGCCGCCCGGCTCGGGCTGGAGGAGTCGACCCCGCTGGTGCACCTCGAGCGGCTGCGGCTCGCGGAGGGCGAGCCGCTGGCCGTCGACCGGGTGTGGCTGCCGGAGGAGGTCGCGGCCCCGCTGCTCGATGTCGACTTCACGCACACCGGCGTCTATCCCGAGCTCGAGCGGCTCTGCGGGATCCGGGTCGCGGGCGGGCGCGAGAACATCCGCGCAGTCGTCCCGACGGCCGAGGAGCGCCGCCTGCTGGGGGTCGACGCCGGGGTGGCCGCGCTGGCGATCGAGCGCCTCGGCAGCTCCGCCGGGCGGGCCGTGGAGTGGCGGCACACGCTCGTCCGCGGCGACCGGTTCACGCTGACCGCACAGTTCAGCGCCCGGGACGGCTACCTCGTCGGCGCCCCGGCGAGCTGATCCGTCACGGCACGGAGACGCCCACCCCGCCCCGGGTCGCGGCGCCGTAGCGCGCGATCTCGGCCTCGAGGTCGAGCGGCCCGGTGCGCATCCCGGTGTCCGGGCCGAGCAGCTCCGCCGGGACCAGCCAGCTGACCTCGAACTCCAGCCCGTCCGGGTCCTTCGCGTAGAGCGCCTTGGTGCTGCCGTGGTCCGACGCGCCGACGAGCGCGCCGTGTTCGCGCAGCACGCCGCGGATCCGGTCGAGCTCGGCGAGGGTGTCGACCTCCCACGCCAGGTGGTAGAGACCGACGGCGCCGTGTCCGGCGGTGGTGTCCCCGGCGCTCCCGCCGATCCCGAACAGGCCGAGGTCGTGGTCGTTGGACGAGCCCTCGGCCTGCAGGAACGCCGCCCGGCCGGGCACGGACGCGACGACCCGGAACCCGAGGGCCTCGGTGTAGAAGGCGACGCTACGGTCGACGTCGCGGACGTAGAGCACGGCGTGGTTGAGGCGTTGGACGGGCATGGGCCTGCCTTTCTGTGAAACTTCAATCACACCGTAGCCCGCGGACAGATGAATGTTCAAGCGATTCGGCGTACGCTCGCCCGCATGGACGACACCCGCTGGCTCTCACCCGCCGAGCTGCGGGCGTGGCTGGCGTACGTCGCGGCCACCACGCTGCTCGACGGTGCCCTCGACCGGCAGCTGCAACGCGAGTCGGGCATGCCGCACGCCTACTACCTGATCCTCGCCATGCTCTCCGACGCCCGCGAGCACACGCTGCGGATGAGCGAACTGGCCGCCGCCACGCAGAGCAGCCAGAGCCGGCTCAGCCACGCGGTGACCCGGCTGGAGCGGAAGGGGTGGGTGTGCCGCCGTCCCTGCCCGGACGACCGGCGCAGCACCTTCTGCACCCTCACCGAGGAGGGCTATGCGGCGTTGCGCGCGGCGGCCCCGGGGCACGTGCGGACGGTCCGCGAGAACCTCTTCGACGCCCTGAGCCCCGAGCAGGTCACCCAGCTCGAGGAGATCGCCCGCGCGATGCTCGGCCGGCTCACCCGCGATCCCGAGGCGGTGCCGTTGCCCGGAGTGTGCCCGGACCGACAGCCCTGACCGCCAGCGCCGACCCGCATCCGTTTGGCAAGCTGTCGCGCATGCCCACACTCGTGCTGCTGCGCCACGGTCAGAGCGACTGGAACCTGAGGAACCTCTTCACGGGCTGGGTCGACGTCCCGCTCTCGGAGGTCGGCGAGGCCGAGGCCCGCCGCGGCGGCGAGCTGATGAAGGAGACGGGCCTGCTCCCCGACGTCGTGCACACGTCGGTGCTGCGCCGCGCGATCAACACCGCGAACCTCGCGCTCGACGTCGCCGACCGGCACTGGATCCCGGTGCGCCGCGACTGGCGGCTCAACGAGCGGCACTACGGCGCGCTGCAGGGCAAGGACAAGAAGCAGATCCGCGAGGAGTTCGGCGACGAGCAGTTCATGGTCTGGCGGCGCAGCTACGACGTGCCGCCGCCGCCGATCGAGAAGGGCTCGGAGTGGTCGCAGGACGGCGACGCCCGCTACTCCGGCATCCAGGCCCCGCTGACCGAGTGCCTCGCCGACGTCGTGGCGCGGATGCTGCCGTACTGGGACGAGGCGATCGTCCCCGACCTGCGCGCCGGCAAGGTCGTGCTCGTCGCCGCGCACGGCAACTCGCTGCGCGCGCTCGTCAAGGAGCTCGACGGCATCTCGGACACCGACATCGCCGGGCTCAACATCCCCACCGGCATCCCGCTGCGCTACGAGCTCGACGACGACCTGAAGCCCACGGTGCCCGGCGGTGAATACCTGGACCCGGCCGCCGCCGAGGAGGCCATCCAGGGAGTGGCGAACCAGGGTCGCTGAGCCGGGCGCTCCCCCGTGGGGTGAACGGGCCGTGAACGGGGGCGGAAAAGTCCTCGTCCGGCGAGTCAGGAGGCTCACTCGGGGCCTCTGACGCTGGCGTCGGCCCTGGTCGGGCTGCCTACGATGCCTCCGTGAACGCAGTGGCGTCCGTGGTGCTGGTCGCCGTCGCCCTCGGCGCCGGGCTGTGGGCCGGCGTCCTGATCGGCCGCCGCCGCGCCCGGCCCGCCCGGCCCCGGCCGGACGGCCGCAGGGTGCCGACGCTGGCCGAGCTCCTCCAGCGCGTGTTCCGGTCCACCGGGTCCGGGCTCGCGGTGCTGTCCGGTCACGGCGACGTCGTGCTGCACAACCGGCGCGCCGCCGAGCTCGGCGTGGTCCGGGCCGGCCGGCCCGACCCGCGCGCCTGGGCCGCCTGCCAGAAGGTCCTCGAGGGCTCCACGGACGTCGAGGTGGACCTCGCCCCGCTGGAGGTGCGTGGCCGCCAACCCGCCGCCGTCGTCGCCGTGGTGCGGCCGCTGGGCGACGGGTTCACCCTCGTCGAGGCCGCGGACATGTCCGACGCCGTGCGCCTCGAGGCCACCCGGCGCGACTTCGTGGCCAACGTGAGCCACGAGCTCAAGACGCCCGTCGGCGCGGTCGGGCTGCTGGCCGAGGCGGTGCTCGACTCGGTCGACGACCCCGAGTCGGTGAACCGCTTCGCCGGCAAGATCCTGCGCGAGTCGACCCGGCTCGGTGCGCTCGTCACCGAGCTGATCGCGCTGTCCCGGCTGACCGGGGCCGAGGCGCTGCCCGACCTCGAGGACGTGGACGTCGACGACGTCGTCGCGGAGGCCCTCGGCCGCTCGCGGCTCTCCGCCGAGTCGGCCGGCATCGAGATCACCGTCGACGAGCCCTCCGGCCTCGAGGTGGCCGGGGACCGGACGCTGCTGGTCACGGCCCTGTCGAACCTCCTCGAGAACGCCGTCGCCTACTCGCCGCCCGACGCGTCGGTCTCGGTGTCCCGCCGGCTGGAGGACGGCTGGGTCGAGATCGCCGTGACCGACCGCGGCATCGGCATCGCGCCGGAGCACCAGGTCCGCGTGTTCGAGCGGTTCTTCCGGGTCGATCCGGCCCGCTCCCGTGCGACCGGCGGCACCGGGCTCGGGCTGGCGATCGTCAAGCACGTCCTCGCGAACCACGGTGGCGAGGTGCGGCTGTGGAGCCGCCCCGGCACCGGATCGACCTTCACCATGCGGCTCCCCGCCACCGGTGCCGCCGTGCCGGACCTCCCTCCGGAGGACCACGCGGCGGACCCGGCGACCGACCGAGACCCGGCCGGGGCGACCGGCCGAGCTGGAGGATGAGATGACCAGGGTGCTGATCGTCGAGGACGAGGAGTCCTTCGCCGACCCGCTCGCGTTCCTGCTGCGCAAGGAGGGCTTCACCGCCGCCGTCGCGACGACCGGCCAGGAGGCGCTCGAGGAGTTCGACCGCAACGGCGCCGACATCGTGCTGCTCGACCTCATGCTCCCCGGCATGAGCGGCACGGACGTGTGCAAGGCCCTGCGCTCCCGCTCGGCCGTCCCGGTGATCATGGTGACCGCGCGGGACAGCGAGATCGACAAGGTCGTCGGCCTGGAGCTGGGCGCCGACGACTACGTGACCAAGCCCTACTCGGCCCGTGAGCTCATCGCCCGGGTGCGCGCCGTCCTGCGCCGCGGCGGCGAGAACGGCACCGGGGACGCCGACGGCGCCGGCGTGCTCGAGGCGGGCCCGGTGCGCATGGACGTCGAGCGGCACGTGGTCTCGGTCGGCGGCACGGACGTCCCCCTGCCGCTCAAGGAGTTCGACCTGCTCGAGTACCTGCTGCGCAACGCCGGCCGGGTGCTCACCCGCGGACAGCTCATCGACCGGGTGTGGGGCGCGGACTACGTCGGCGACACCAAGACCCTCGACGTCCACGTCAAGCGCCTGCGCGCCAAGGTGGAGAAGGACCCCAGTGCCCCGCAGCACCTCGTCACGGTGCGCGGGCTGGGGTACAAGTTCGAGAGCTGAGGAGGGGCTCTGGCTGGCTATTCACGCAGCTCAGAGGCCTATGTCATGAGGACTGCCCCCTCTCGGTCCGCGCTGAGTCCGTCACAGGATCACCGAGTGCCACCGAGGTCACCTCGGTGGAGGCCGCCGACCAGGCCGCATCGATGATCTTGCGCGTGCGGTCTTCTGAGTCGGGCATGAGGTGTCCGTAGACCTTCAGGACCATGCCGGCGTCGTCGTGGCCCAGTCGCTCTGCCACGGCGACGACGGACTCGCCGCCGGCCGGTAGGACGCTCGCGTGGTGATGTCGAAGATCGTGAGTGGTGGTCGATGGGGGGAAGGTGGAGCCTTCTTCGCTGGCGAGCTTCTTCACCGCCACCTTGAAGGTGCGCACACCGTAGAAGGCATGGTGGTAGGGGCGCCTGTTGTGGCCGTAGAAGAGCGAACCGTCCTCGAGTGGTGGCCATTGCTGCATGTGTCGAGCCAACGCGTCAGCGACGAACTGAGGCAGCGGAACGCTGCGCCTCGACCGTGGGTCTTCGGATCGACCCGGGACCTTGTTCGGTCCTCGAGTTGGTGCTCCACTCGGGCCGTGCGACCCAGGAATTTCACGTCTTGCTGACGTAGGGCGAGGAGCTCCCCGAGTCGTAGGCCGAGGCCGGCCTGGGTCAGCACCATGGCTCGGGTCCGTGCGGGCACGGCCTCGGCCGGCTCGAGCACCTGGTCGACCGTGAGGGGAACGACCCGGTCCTTGTCGGCCTTGGGGAGGCGAGCCTGACCACCGGCGAGCTACCCACGACGCGATCGAGCACAGCTGCGGCGAAGATGGCCTCGAGCATGTTCGCCGTCAGCTCCACGGTCGACGGCGCAAGTTGTGCCGCGAGTTGAGTTGCCCACGCCTGGACGTCGGAGGGGAGCACGCTTGCCATGCGCCGGCTTCCGAGAAACGTGTTCTCGACATGGAGGCGAATCTGGCTCTCGATGCGCCGGGCGGTCGAAGGGCGATAAGGGCGAGCTGACGCCCAGCGCCTCGCGTACTCGGCCACAGTCGTGCGATCCGAGGGGTCGACGTAGGTCCCTCGTAGCTTCGATGACTCGATCATTGCGAGGAAGCGTTCGCCGTCCGCTTTGCGGCTGAAGTGCTTGGCGCGCTCACGTCCATCGGGATCTCTATAGCGAGCTCGCCAACGGCCGTCAGGGCGACGAGCGAGGCTACCCACCTGATTCGCCTTCGCGCGGCGGATTCTCGGGTCTCGTGGACGGGAGCGACTCGTCGCGCAGCCTGCGCCATTTGTCCGGGTCCCAGCCGGAAGCGGCAGGGGTGCCCCACTCGGGCCCCGCCTTCGAGTGGAACGAGCGCGGCGCCGAGGGCGGCGGCTCCGCCGAAGCCTCCCCGGGCACGTCCGGGGTGGAAGTGCCCGAGGTGGCCGGGTCCTGTTGCCGACTGTCGGGGGCATCCTCGAGTCGAGCCTGGGCCTGTTCGATCTCGCGGCGTCGCTGTTGCAGAAGCTGCTCAACCAAGTCGAGCTCGCGGCGGCGCGCGCTCAGTTCGCGACTCCAGCGCGAGTGCTGAACGAGGGTGATCTCGCCGTGAGCCGGCGGACAAGACAAGGCACGGCAGGAAGGGACCAGGGTTCCACAGGCGAACGACCGTCGGAGGACAGCGTGACGACTGTCGGTGCCAACGCTGAGGATGGACGGCCTGAGCGCCTCCCACCTGCAGATCTTGGAGCCGAGCGCGCAGTGATCGGAGCCGTCCTGCACCATGCCGCGGTACTCGACCGGGCGGCGACTGTGGTTGAGCCTGATGACTTCTACCGGCCGGCCCACACTGAGCTCTTCCGAGAGATGCTGAGGATGCGTGACGAGGGCCGTCCGGTGGATGCGATCTCGCTCGCGGATCGGCTTGGTGATCGGCTGTTCAAGCTGGGCGGCCTGCACTCATCGATCCGAGCAGGGGGGCTTTGCGCGGCGTTGCTGGCAATGCTGGTGAGTGCGAGCCCTGACCAACCTAGCGCGACGGGTTCGGCGTAGGCGTTGGTGATGACAGGGCCGTCACGCCGGGAGGCGTCCGCGTCGCCGCTGCAGTGGACCGTGCGTTATCTACCCGATCCTGGGACAGCTCAGGCAGATTGCCCCGTACCGCCGGTGTGCAAGAGTTGCTTAGAGCGTCCGGCAAATGAGGGTTAGCGGAGTCGGCGGGTGGTGGGCCCGGTGGGCCAGCGGTAGCGGCTGCGGGCGGAGTTGATCAGGCGCCGGATCACGGTCAGCGCGGCGGCGAGGTAGAGGTAGAACTCGACGATGATCGTGCGTTTGTCGGTGACCCGACGCAGCTATGCCGTAGCCGTTCATCCACGAGTGCAGGCGCTCGACCGGCCACCGTCTGCCTGCCTGGATCGGTGCGGGCCGACCCTTGGCGGCGATGTCCGCGTCGAAGCCGAGGATCTCGAGCAGGGTGCGGGTCTTGCCCGAGTCGTAGCCGCGGTCGAGGTCCATGGTGAGCCGCTCGGGGAGTGCGCAGCCGGGGGCGAGCATGTCGGGGATCCCGGCCAGGGTCGGTTCCAGCAGCGGCGAGTCGTGATCGTTGGCACGGGCAGCGACCAGATGCAGCGGAAGCCCTGACCCTTCGCAGGCGATGGAGCGTTTCGTGCCCTGTTTGCCCCGGTCAACGGGGCTGCGTCCGGCGATCTCGCCCCCGCATGGGGCCTTGGTGATCGCTCCGTCCACCGACAGGTCGTCGAGGTCGAGCCCGATCATGTGGTGGTAGGCAGCCAGGCTCAGCCGCAGCAGTGCCCGGCCGTGCCCGGCAGCCGCCCAGGTGTCGAGGCGGCGGCGGATGGTGCGGCCCGAGCAGCCCGGGCTGGCGATGCGTTCGTAGCCGCTGCCGTGCACCAAGGCGGCGACGACGTGGTCGAAGACGAGCCGGTCGTCGATCCGGCGGCGATGACAGCCCCACGGGTGGCTCGGGGCGAAGGCCGGGCGTTCGTCGACCCCGATCAGGGCAGCGAACTCGACCCACAACGGCTCGATGACCGAAGATGGCAACAGAGGCACGGACCCTCCCGGCGAGCATCAGACTTCAGCAATCCGATGATCACGGGCAGGTCCGTGCCTCTACCTGCAGCGACACGCAGGCAACATCAATTGCCGGACGCTCTTAGGCGCGCGCGGGCACTCGACTCGTCGGGCATATCGACCCAGAACACCGCGACGATGGCGACGTCGCCTTTTCTGATCGGCCGGTGCCACGCCGATCGGTGGCCCGGCAAGGGCGTCCCGGGTCTTGCCCGAGTCGTAGCCGGCATCGGGTGCACGGTGACGTCTTTGGGGAGCGGGCCGAGATCGTCGGTAGGTCGAGGGTGGGCGCGGGCAGCGGTTTTGCCGCCCGCGTCGAGAACAGCATCAGCATCGTCGCGATGATCCACTTTTCCCCGCCAGCAACTGTCCACCACGCTCCTTCGGACAGCCTCGATCACCGTCCAGCGGGGCGCTCGCTGACCTCTTCGCGACGTCGCGCACGAACCTGTTCACAACGTGCAAACCTCCTCATGCGCCTTTAGACCTCCGCGATCTCCTCCTCCCTCGGGTTTCACTGGGCAACTCTCGCCACCGGCATCCGGTCCTCCCCGAATGCGGTCGGTGGTGTCGGTGCGGGGCAGGAGCGACCGGAGCACCCCTCTGGATTCGGTCGCTCTCGGATGCCACGGTCGAGCCGAGCGGACCTCAGGTCGATGGCGTCAGCGGCGCCGAGCAGAGCGGGGCGCCGTCGGTCTCCCCCTGCTCGGGGGACGGGTGGTCGAGGGGGTTCGGCTCGTAGACCGTGGACCGAACCTCCGCGATCGCCTCGTCGAGCGTCGACATGGCCTCGTGGATGCGCGTCAGGGCCCTCCGCGAAGCCCCCGGGGCGCCCCCGTCCGCCAGCTGCGCAGCCGCCGCGTTCATCGATAGTCCCGCAGAGAAGAGCCGCCGTATCACGCTCTCGAGTAGCCGGGCCGCGATCCGGTCACGCTCGTCACGGACCGCGGCGCCTGTGGGGGAGGTTTCGACGGCCGGAGGGTCTTCGCTGCTCACGCCCGCGGTCACCGGCGCGGGGTCCGACGCTCTGATCGGGCCCCAGCCGTGGTCGGAGCTGTGGGTGGAGCTCTACGGACGCCTACCCACGGTCTGAGTTGCACAGCTACCCCTGCCTCTCTTCGGACGGGATGCGTGGTCCAGCTCGGGCACACCGCCGGGGACTGGGGCAGCTGGGCTTTTGTACCCCGGCCAGGGAGCCAGGGCAAGCGCGGTCGGCGTCGGAGGCCCGCGGCCGGCGCAGCGACCCGGGCTGAAGGAACCGGTCCCGACCGGGCGGACGCGGTAGCATCGAGCACATCCGGCGCTCGATCCAGGCCCCGTCGTGACAGGGCCCGAGCCGCCGAGAACATGCCCGAAGCTCGGCGGCTGATCTGCCAGCGAGGCAATCTCGAAGATCGTCGTACCGCTGCCGGCGACGGCTAGGCCATATCCACAACACTCGGCCCGAGGCATGGTGGACGTGCGACTTACCCAGCCGTCCAATGCCGCGGTGAGCTCGCCTCTCAGTGGGGTTCGGTCTGGAACATCGCTAAGTGAAAGCTTGATCAGGTTGGAACCAATTAAATGGTTCAGCGATGTGACCGGCCTGGATCACCAGGTGCAACCTTCCGCCAGGTCCCCTGCCAGGGATCGTATTCCTCTCGTTCGAAAAGGTACATGTCATCAGCCAGGAGAATGAGCGAGTACGGAGTAGGGCCTGAGTCGGGCAATATGGCCATGATTATGTATGTCGTTGGGCGGGGTCAATGTGACGACGTCGCCCCGATTCATGGCGCGCTCATCTGAAAGACGCAGGATGGCCCGTCCGTCGTCGTGGCGAACTGCATCCCACCGCTGATGGGTCTCCACGCCGCGGACCGGAGCGATTGCGACGCAGCAACGATGGGAGTGGGTGTAGGCCATGACTCCCTCGGGCCGATGGAACAGTACCAGGCGAGGACCTCGATCGGGTTTGATCAACCATTTGCCCCCGGGCGACTCAGAGGGTATCTCCGTGATCAGTGGGCCGAGATAATGCTCGTCGGCGGCCAGCTCGACCAGGATCTGCCCCACCTGGTCCATGTTGTGAGTTTCTGCGCTACGCAACTCGTTCAGCTGAGTCAGAAAATGACGGAGTGGGCCCGGAAGATCGTCACCGTCAGGCTCCCGACTCATCGTGCACTTCATGTCGTATCGGACGTCTGCCATCGCCGCAGCCCCTTCCTCTGATGGTTTCCCGAGCACCGCCCGGGCCCCCGCTGTCCCTACTCCAAGCGCGGCACGCGGGCCAGCGCATCCACCCCGCCGACCTTCAGCCGTTTTCCCTGGACACCGTGCGTGTTCGGTTCCGGGTGATGGGGCAGTCAACGGGCCCTGCGTGGGGCTATGCGTGACTGAAGCCGCTTGATCCGGTTGAGATCCGCGGCGGGTTGGCGGCCAGATAAGTTGGACGCGCTTCGGAGAGCGTTGCTCAGGCCGCCGGCGAGGTCGTAGCTGGAACCTTCTCGGATCGGCACGCGCAGGATCGCCTCGGCGGTCGCGCACCGGGCATGTATCGATGGGAAGACCGCCTCTGGCGCAGCGCCGTGGTCGGGCATCCGGTAAATCGGGATCGGCTCGAGGTCCAACCGCTGCCTGTAGGCCGGCGCGACCGCCGCGTCGGCCGCTGGATCCTCCTTCGAGACCTGCCGATGGATCATCAGATCCTCCTGCGTGAGCATGCTTCGCGACCCAAAACAGTCCGGTCACCGGCGGCAACACATCATCCTGGTGCCCCTGGGCGTGTCCTGGGCCTTCATGACCTTGATCGCCAACTACCGAGCCGTCCGCCACGGCGACCGGGACGCGCTGATGCTCGCGCAGCGCTGGTCGAA
>NZ_JBEZDN010000160.1:0-16445 GCF_040648315.1 Pseudonocardia sp. NPDC049154 | reverse complement strand
GAGCCCGAAGATCCCGAAGCCGGCCTCCTTGAGCTGGGCGAGCCCCTCCTCGGCGGTCGCCGAGCGGAGCACCGGCGCGGAGAACGCCACCCCCGTCGCCGGCGAGCCGCGCGGAAGGAGTTCCGGCCTTGACCAGCCTGTCCGACGGCCTCTCCGACGGCCCGCAGACCGATCCCGACCCGCCGTTCGAGTCCGTCGACGAGGTCGTGGCCGCGCTCCACGACCAGGGCTACATCGCCGACACCCGGCTCGCCACGACGGTCTTCCTGCTCACCCGGCTGGACAAGCCGCTGCTGCTCGAGGGGCCCGCGGGCGTGGGCAAGACCGAGCTGGCCAAGATGCTCGCCGCGGCGACCGGCCGCCGGCTGCTCCGCCTGCAGTGCTACGAGGGCCAGGACGAGACCAAGGCCCTGTACGAGTGGGACTACGGCAAGCAGCTCATGTACACGCAGATCCTGCGCGAGAAGATCGGGCAGGTCGTCGAGGACGCCCCGGACCTGGCCACAGCCGTCGAGCGGATCGGCGAGAACGAGAGCGTCTTCTTCTCCGAGCGCTTCCTCGCGCCGCGCCCGCTGCTCGAGGCGATCCGCTCCGAGCAGCCCGTGGTGCTGCTGATCGACGAGGTCGACCGAGCCGACGAAGCGTTGGAGGCCGTGCTCCTGGAGACCCTCGGCGAGTTCCAGATCTCCGTGCCCGAGGTCGGGACCTTCACCGCGAAGCAGCGCCCCTACGTGCTGCTGACCTCGAACAACACCCGCGACCTCGCCGCCGCGCTCAAGCGCCGCTGCCTGCACCTGTTCCTCGACTACCCCTCCGCCGAGCGCGAGCTGGAGATCGTGCGGTCGAAGAAGACCGGGCTGGCGGACTCGCTCGCCGAGGAGCTGGTCAACGTCGTGCGCGGGCTGCGCGAGCTCGAGCTGCGCAAAGCGCCGAGCATCTCCGAGACGATCGACTGGGCCCGGACGCTGGCGGTCCTCGGCGTCGACGAGCTGAACTCGCAGGTCCTCTCCGACACGGTCTCCGTGGTCGTCAAGTACGACAAGGACGTCAAGAAGGCGCTCGACGCCCTGCCCCGCCTCGTCGACCCGAACGCCGAGATCGAGGAGCCCGGCCACGGACACGGACATGGCCACGGACATGGCCACGGACATGGCCACGGACACTCGCACGACGAGGACGACGACGGGGGCGCCGACGGCAGGCAGGTCCGCGCCGACCGGGACACCGCGGGCCGGCACGGCGAGGGCGTCTACGGCACGCCGAACTACGCCAAGGGGTCCGAGCGCGACGCCCCCGCCACGCCGCGGTCGGTCACGTCGGGCCAGGGCTCGCGTTCCTTCGGCCTCGGACGCAAGCGGGCGCTCTAGATGGAGGCCAGCATCCACCGGTTCGTCCGGCTGCTGCGCATCCGCGGCGTGCGGGTCTCGGTCTCCGAGGCCGTCGACGCCATGCGGTGCGCGTCGCAGCCGGGCGTGCTGGCCGACAAGGCGGTCCTCAAGGAGGCGCTGCGCGTCGCGCTGGTGAAGGACCGGCGGGACGAGGCGACCTTCGACGAGGTCTTCGACCTGTTCTTCGCGCTGGTCAGGGTGGGTGAGCCGGAGACCGGGCACGGTCACGGGCACGGCCACGGCGACCTCTCCGACGAGGGCACGCTCGACGACTTCACCTTGTCCGAGGATCCCTCGGAGACCCCGCAGCAGGGCCACGAGCACGGCAAGCCCGTCGACATCCGGGACTACTTCGACCCGGAGGACCTGGCGCAGCAGTACAACCTGCACCAGGAGGCCAACAAGATCGACCTGGCCGCGATGACCGAGGAGATCGTCTTCTCCAAGGACAACCGGGGACAGCCGCTGTCCGAGGGCAACCGGGTGCAGATCGAGACCGACCGGCTCTCCGGTGCCGGGCTGCCAGGCGACATCTCGACGGCCACCGGCACCAAGGTCGACGCCGACCTCTCCGTCGCCGAGCAGGAGGCGCTGCTGGGCTGGCTGACCGCCGCGGAGGAGGACGTCGCCGCCACGGCGGGGACGGAGGACGACGCCGCAGCCCTGCGCCGGCGCCTCGCCGGCGTCCTGCAGAACCTCCCTGAGGCCATCAAGGCGCACCTGGAGCGGCTGCTGGAGATCGAGCAGCGAATCATCGACGGCGGCGAGGGCGACGGCCGCGTCGCCGAGGTGGACCGGGCCAGCGAGACCGAGCGGATGCAGCTGGAGGACTCGCTGCGCCGCCTGGCGAAGACGCTGCACGGGGCGCTGACGCACCGCCGCCGGGTCTCGCCGCAGGGCCGGATCGACTCGGGCCGCACGATGCGCAAGAACATGCGGTTCGACGGCGTCCCGTTCACCCCGGTCACGGTGCGCCGGCAGGAGGACAAGCCCCGGCTCGTCGTCCTGACCGACGTGTCGCTGTCGGTGCGGGCCACGGCCCGGTTCACGTTGCACCTGGTCCACGGCCTGCAGGACCTGTTCGGGCAGGTCCGGTCGTTCGCGTTCGTCGACGAGATCGCCGAGATCACGGAGCTGTTCGCCGACCACCCCGTGGAGCACGCGCTCGGGCTGGTCTTCGGCGGGGACGTGGTCGACGTCGACGCCAACTCGAACTACGGGCTGGCCTTCGGCCGGTTCCTCGAGGAGCACGGCTCGGCCGTCACCCGGCGCTCGACCGTGCTGATCCTCGGCGACGGCAGGGGCAACGGCAACGACCCGAACATGGAGGCGTTCGTCGAGATCACCCGGCGCGCCCGGGAGACCATCTGGCTGACGCCCGAGCCCCGCTACTCGTGGGGTCTGGGCCGCTGCGACCTCCCGGACTACGCCGAGTACTGCGACCGCGTCCGGGTCGTCCGCGATCTCACCGGCCTGGAGCAGACGACGAACGAGATGGCCGGCGAACTCATCGGCCGCTGATCCCGCCGCAGTACGGAACCATAATGCGCCCCACCCGCGAATTCGGGCGCATTATGGTTCCATATTGCTGAATCCAGCCCGGAATGTGCGCATCATGGTTCCATAATGCGGTCAGAGGGCCAGGGCGACCTTGCCGATCGTGCGGCCGGACTCCAGCTGCTCGTGGGCCTTGCGCAAGTTCTCGCCGGTCAGGCCCTCGAAGGTCGTGGTGAGGGTGGTCCGGATCCGGCCCTCGTCGACCAGCTCCGCGACGCGGTTCAGCAGCTCGCGCTGGGTGGCGTCGGCCTTCTGGAACAGCGGCCGGGTGAACATCAGCTCCCAGTGCCAGGTGATGCTCTTCGACTTCAGCGGGAGCAGGTCCATGCCCGGCGGCTCGTCGATCGCCACGATCTCGCCGCGCGGGGTGAGCAGCTCGGCGTAGGCCTCGACGTTCTCGCCCGAGACCGGCGAGAACACGTACTGGACGTCCGGAACCACCCTCCGCACGGACTCGACCAGCGAGTGGTGGTCCGCGATGTGGTCCGCACCCATGCTCCGCGCGAACGCCGCCGACTCCTCGCGCGACGCCGTGCCGATGACCTCGACGCCGGTCAGCGTCGTGGCCAGCTGGGTCACCATCGCGCCGACCCCACCGGCCGCCGACACGACGAGCAGCCGCCCCGTGCCGGCCGGGCCGAGCCGCAGGGCGTCGAACAGGGTCTCCCAGGCGGTGATGGTGGTCAGCGGCAGCGCCGCGGCCTCCGCCCAGTCCAGCGTGCGCGGCTTGCGGCCCACGACGTGCTCGTCGACCAGCTGGAGCCCGGCGTTGCTGCCCGGCCGGTCGATCGTGCCGGCGTAGTAGACCTCGTCGCCCGGGGCGTACGCGCCGACCGCGGAGCCGACGGCCCGCACCACGCCGGCGGCGTCGAAGCCCAGGACGCGCGGGGCGTCGAGCCCGGCCCGGACCTTGGTGTCGACCGGGTTCACCGAGACGGCCCGGACCTCGACGAGCAGGTCGTGCGGGCCGGGGTCGGCGACCTCGTGCTCGATCTCCGTGAACGTGAAGGCGTCGATCGCGGTGGTGCGTGTGCTCATGGCCGCGACGGTATGCGAGGGGTACCGGTTACCCGCAAGGGAAGCTGGTTCCCTTCGGATACCATGCAGCTCGTGCCCGCCCTGAACGCCCCGCCGGACGCCTACCTGGCCAACTGCCCCTGCCGCTCGGTGCTCGACCTGCTCGCCGACAAGTGGAGCGCGCTCGCCCTCGGCGCCCTCGTCGACGGGCCGCTGCGGTTCGGCGAGGTGAAGCGCCGGCTGGAGGGGATCAGCCCCAAGGTCCTCACCGCGGTGCTGCGCCGGCTCGAGGAGCACGGGCTCGTCGACCGCACGGTGTACCCGGCCGTGCCGCTGCACGTCGAGTACGCCCTCACCGAGCTCGGCCGGGACGCCAACGCCCCGCTCGACGCCCTGCGCCGCTGGGTCGAGGCGAACATCGAACGCTTCCCCTGAGGGCGCCGGCGCCGGGGGGCTCCCCGCGCGCCCGCCGGACGGGCCGATCCCACCCTGCCCGGTCGGACGGTTCGCCGTAGCGGGCCGGACGGTTCCCGCGTCGCGCCGTCCCGTCCCGCCCCGCGCGTCCCTAGCGTCGGGGAGGACGCGGAAGGGAGCCGCCATGATCGGGCTCGCACGGCTGGACAACGACCTGGCCGGTTGGCTGGACCGCACGCTCGTCGTGCCCGGGGTGCTGCCGCCCGAGCGGTTCGAGGAGGCCTTCGTCGCGATCGTGACCTCGGGCGCGCCGGACCCCGAGGACGCGTGGCTCGCCTTCTACCGCAACACCCTCGACGCGCTGCGCGGCGACCCGGAGCCGGGCGGGACCAACGCCGAGCTCAAGCCCGTGCACGAGCGGGCCGAGGAGCTGGCCGTCGGGAGCGTGCTGGAGCTGGGGTCCTGCTTCGGGTTCCTCGCGCTGCGGCTCGCGCAGGCCGGGCACGAGGTCACCGCGACCGACCTCGTTCCCGGCACCGTCGGCCTGCTCGACCGGATGGCCCCGCGGCTCGGGCTGGCGGTCGACACCCTCGTCGCCGACGCCCGCCACGTCCCGCTGCCCGACGGCCACGCCGACACCGTGCTCGCGGTGCACCTGCTCGAGCACCTGCCCGCCGAGGAGGGCAAGGCCGTGCTGGCCGAGGCGATCCGGCTGGCCCGGCGCCGGGTCGTCGTCTCCGTACCGTACGAGGGGGTCCCGAACGAGACCTGGGGGCACGTGACGACGTTCGACGCCGACGCGTTGCAGCGGCTCGGCGAGGAGACCGGCCTGCCCTTCGAGATCTCGGAGCACCACGGCGGGTGGCTGGTCGTCGACTGTTGACGTCACCCTCACCCGCGGGGTTCGCTGACGTACGACCTGCCTGTACGAGATGCACGCGACGATCAGCCGCGCCCTGCGCCTGGAGTACGACGACCGCGCGGAACCCGTCACCGAGGTACCGGCACCCGGGGCCTGACGAGCGCGTGCGCCGCCGACTCGATCGGCCCGCGGTCGAAGCGGCGGAGCCACACCACGGCGAACCCGGCGCACACCAGGGAGACCGAGGCCCACAGCAGCACCAGCGCGCGCAGCAGGTACCGGCCGGGCCAGCGGAGCCCATGCCGCACGGCCGACCGGTACTGCAGTTCCATCCCGACGCCAACAGCAGGCTCAGCAGGGCCAGGAACTTGCCGTTGACCAGGGCCTTCAGCAGCGTGGCCGGGCCCTCCCCGGACGGGAACCCGGCAGCCGCCCAGGCCTGCGGACCGCCCGGGAACGCGAACAGCCAGACATTCGACGCGAAGGTGCCCAGGATCGCCACCCCGCGCAGCACGTCGAGGACCGGGATGCGCTCACGCATCGGCTCACGCATCGACGCGGCTCCGGCCCGAGTACCGGAGCGGGCCGGCGACGAACAAGATGCCGGTGACGAGCGCGGCCTTCAGCCCCCAGTGCCACAACGGGTCGGCGCCCCACGCGGTCGGCACCGGGATCGCGCGTCCCGCGGCGAGCGAGACCAGCACCAGGACCACCCCGGTGACCAGGGCCATCACCACGACCTTGGTCCACTCCCGCCACTCGTACGCGGTCCGTGCGGCGCCCGTCGGCTTCGGGGCGGGCGGCGGCCCGCCCGCGAACCGGTGCGCGAACCGGTGCGCGAACCGGACGTCCGCCCAGCGGATCAGCGAGTGCCCGAAGGCGACCGTGAAGCCCAGGTACACCGCGGCCAGGCCGTGCACGGTCGTCGGCGCCGACCCCCGGCGACGTCGAGCAGCGTCGCTCCGACCAGCACCACGTCGAGCACCGGCACGCCGAGCAGCAGCACCGTGGACAGCCGGCGCACCCGCAGCAGGTAGCGCGCGGCCAGGCCGAGACCCAGCAGCACCCAGAAACCGACCTCGCACGCCCCGATCACCAGGACGAGCGGGTTCTCCCCGATCCATTCCCCCATGCCCGCCACGCTCCCGCCCGGACGGTCCCCGACGCGTCGGCGGGACGATCGATCTCCGGGCGACGAGGCGTACCTCCTTCGACGCACGACGCCCCGCGGCCCGCCGTGCCGGGATGGGCGGATGATCCCGCTCGCCGACCGGGTCGGGGCACTCCCGACGTGGGTGCGGGACGTCCTGCTCGCGCTGCTGTACCTGGCGGCCGGGCTGCTGCTCGCCTGGTCCCTCCCGGAGGGGCGGATCGGGTGGTGGGGCCCGGTCCCCCGTTCGCCGCCGAGACCGGCACCCTCCTCGTCGCCTGCGCCGCGCTCACGCAACGCCGGCGCAGGCCGCTGCTCGCCCTGACGGTGGTCGTGGCGGCCGTCGCGGCCGCCCCGCTGTTCCTCGGGGCGACCGCGCTGGGCGTGCTGCTCGTGCTCGGGGACCTGCTCTACTGCGCGGTGCTGTACGCCCCGGCGCGGGCAAGCTGGGCTCTCCGTGCTGACCCTCGGCGGCGTCACGCTCGTCAGCCTGGTCACCTCCGGTGGACGCGAGGCGCTGCTCACCCTGCTGACGCTGAGCCTGCTGCTGGCGGTGCCCGTCGTCTGGGCACTGGAGGTCCGGCGCCACCGCGACCTGGCCGAGCAGGCCCGGATCCGGGCCGAGCAGGAGCGGCGGATCGCCGAGCGTGAACGGGAGGCGGCGCTGGCGGCGGAGCGCACGCGGATGGCCCGGGACCTGCACGACGTCGTCGCCGGGCGGCTGTCCGCCATTGCGCTGCAGTCCGAGGCCGCGCTGACCCTCCCCGGCCCGGACCGGGCGGCACTGCGCCGGGTGCTCGGCACCGTGCGGGAGCAGAGCGTGTCCTCACTGACCGAGATGCGCACCATGATCGGGCTGCTCCGGTCGGGGGGCGACGAGCCGCGCACCGCGCCCGACGGGCTCGACCGGCTGGACCCGTTGCTCGGCTCGGCGCGGGCGACCGGGTTGACCGTCGAGGTGCTCGACGGGCGCGCCGGACCGCTGCCCGCCGACGTCGACCTCGTGGCCTACCGGGTCGTGCAGGAGGGGCTCACGAACGCCGCGAAGCATGCCCCGGGCTCGGCCGTGCGGGTCGAGATCGCCGAGCGGGAGGGGACGCTGACGGTGGAGCTGGACAATGCCCTCGCGACCGGCCGGGCGGGCCTGCCCGGTGCCGGTACGGGGCTGCTCGGCCTGCGGGAACGGGCGGAGGCGCTCGGCGGCAGGGTCGAGGCCGGGCCCCACGGGGAGGGCTGGCGACCTTCGACCTCGACGACCTGGTCGACGCCGCCCTCGCCGCCGGCGCCGCCGGGTTCCTGCTCAAGACGGTCGACGCGCCCGGCCTGCTCGCCGCCGTCCGGGCCGTGGCCCGCGGCGACGGCGTCCTGGCCCCGGAGGTGGCCCGGCGGGTGATCGGCCGGTTCGCCCGGGAGCGCCCGGTGGAGTCCGCGCGCCCGGTGCCGGGGCTCGACACGCTCCCCCCGCGGGAGCGCGACGTGCTCGCCTGCCTGGGCCGTGGGCTCTCCAACGCGGGCATCGCGCGCGACCTGGTGATCACCGAGGCCACCGCGAAGACGCACGTCTCGCGGGTCCTCGCCAAGCTCGGGCTGGCCTCCCGGACCCAGGCCGCGATCGGCGCCCAGGACGCCGGCCTGGTCCGGCCGGCGCCCTGATGCACGGATCAGACGAGCTCGGGCACCCTCAGGTGGGCCAGGGCCAGCTCGAACTCGCGGACCTCGAGGACCTCGCCGCCGATCTCCTGCATGGCCTTGTCCCGGAAGCGGGAGGCCCGGTCCCGGACCGCCGCCATGGCGTCGCGGCTGTCGTAGGTCACCGACGAGACGGAGAGTCCCTCGGTCCGGTCGAGCAGCATGCTGGCGCTGCAGAACCCGTCCCACTGCTCCATCTCCGGCAGCAGCATCGTCTTGTAGAACTCGACGGCCCGGTCCATCGTCCCCGGCGCGGTCCGCACCCACGTCACCCGCACGCAGGCCCCGGGCTCGGACGGGTGGTCGCGGTGCAGCACGCCGATCTCCCACTCGTCGACCTGCGCGGTGCCGCCGAGGGCGTCGGCCGCCCGGTCGCGCAGCGGCCTGACCGCCGTCGCGGAGGCCTCCATCGCCTCGCGGGACTCCCAGGCCGTCGTCGCGATACAGCGGCCGGACTCCCGGTCCACGAGCATCGACATGCCGATGCACCCGGACATGTCGAGCACCGCGGGCATGACCTCGTCGCGGATCAGCATGATGCCGCGGTCCATGTTCTCCCGGTGGGCCAGGACGGTGGTGGAACGTGCGAACACGGTCCACCTCCTTCCGGTCGGGGCGGCGCCCCGGCGGCGCCGCCGGACGCCGATCAGGGTCCTCGCGGCCCACCGGGCACACAATGGGCCGACCGACCCCGAGAACGCCGGCGTCCCGACCCCCGCGGACGGGGACCGGGACGCCGGAACGTGCGGAAGGTCAGCCCGCGGCGGTCTGCAGGGCCCGCCGGGTCAGCACCGTCACCAGGTGGCGGCGGTACTCGGGGGTGCCGGCGTTGTCGGCCGGGGGCTCGGTGCCCTCGGCGGCCAGTGCGGCGGCGTCCTCGATGCTCTTGCCCTCGGCCAGCGCGGCCTCGGTGGCCGTCGCCCGCAGCGGGGTCGAGCCCATGTTGACCAGCCCGATCCGGCGCGCGCCGTCCGCGGCGGTCACCACGGCCACGGCCACGATCGCCCAGTCGTTGCTGCGCCGGGTGAACTTCTCGTAGGCCCACCCGGTGCTGCCCGTGCGGGGCACCCGGATCTCGACGATCAGCTCGTCCGGCTCCTTCACCGAGGAGAACACCCCGGTGTAGAACTCGGTGATCGGGACCTTCCGCTCCCCCCGCGGGCTGCGGAGCACGATCGTGCCCTCGAGCGCGAGGATCGCGGCGGGCAGGTCGCCGGCCGGGTCGCCGTGGGCGAGCGCGCCGCCCAGGGTGCCGCGGTGGCGGACCTGCGGGTCGCCGACGGTCCGGGTCACGGCCGGGAGCAGCGCGCACTCCTTCGCCAGGACGTCGGAGATCACGATGTCCCGGTAGCGGGTGCCCGCCCCGATCGCGACGTAGGAATCGTCGCCGTCGCCGTCGACCCGTATGTAGTTGAGCTCGGCGAGCCGACCGATGTCGATGACGACCTCGGGGGCGGCCAGGCGCAGCTTCATGACCGGGAGCAGCGAGTGCCCGCCGGCCAGCACCGTGGCGTCGTCGCCGTGCTCCGCGAGCAGGGCCAGGGCCGCGTCGACCGACTCGGGGCGCTGATAGTCGAAGCCGACGGGGATCACTTGTCGCCCTTCCCGGTGGAGAAGCCCGGCGCCGTGGTGCGCTCGTCGGACACGGCCTCGGCGGCCTGCGCGGCGTCGGGGTCCTTGCCCGCCGCGACCAGCACGGCGCGGACGATGTTGTGGTAGCCGGTGCAGCGGCAGAGGTTGCCCTCCAGCCCCTCCCGGACGTCGGACTCGGTGAGGTCCGGGTTCTGGTCGATGAGGCTGACCGCGGCCATCACCATGCCGGGGGTGCAGAAGCCGCACTGCAGGCCGTGCTCCTGGCGGAAGGCCTTGGTGACGGGGTGGCGCAGCTCGCCCTGCGCGGCGCCGTCGAGGCCCTCCATCGTGGTGACCGACTGCTGGTCGGCCTGGACGGCGAGGACCGTGCAGGACTTCACCGCCTCGCCGTCGACGAGGACGGTACAGGCGCCGCACGACGTGGTGTCGCAGCCGATGTTGGTGGCCTTCAGGCCGAGGTTCTCGCGCAGGTAGTGCGCGAGCAGGGTACGCGGTTCGACGTCGTGGCTGGTGTGCTCGCCGTTGACCGTGATCTCTACCTTCACTTGGCCGACTCCTTCTGGGCCTCGTGGATGGCGGTCCACACCCGCACGGGGGTGAGGGGCATGTCGATGTGGCGGACGCCGAGGTGCGACACGGCGTCGATCACCGCGTTGTGCACCGCGGGGCAGGACCCGATGGTCCCGGCCTCGCCGACGCCCTTGTAGCCCATGGAGTTGATCGTCGTGGGGGTCTCCATGCTGACCAGGTCGAAGCTGGGCAGCTCCGCGGCCGAGGGGATGCCGTAGTCCGCGAAGGTCGCCGTGAGCGGCTGCCCCTCGGGGTCGAACACGACCTCCTCGAGCATCGCCTGGGCGATGCCCTGCGCGATGCCGCCGTGCCGCTGGCCGTCGAAGATCAGCGGGTTGAGGATCGGGCCGGCGTCGTCGAGCGCCCAGATCCGCTCGACGGTGGCCTTGCCGGACTCCACGTCGACCTCGACGACGGCGACGTGCGCGCCGAACGGGAAGGTCGGCTTCTTGGCGTCCCACTCGTGGAAGACCTTGAGCTCCTCGGTGCCGGCCAGGTCGGCCAGCGAGACGCTCTTCGCGCCCGGGGCGCCCTTGACCACGATCGACCCGGTGGCCTTGTCCAGCTCCAGGTCGTCGACGCTCGCCTCCAGCACGTCCGCGGCGCGCTGCTTGGCCAGCTCGACCAGCTCGACCGCGGCGTTGTGCACCGCGACGCCGCCGGTCTGCAGGCTCCGCGAGCCCATGGTGCCGGCGCCGGTGGGGATCAGGTCCGTGTCGCCGTGCTTCACGGTGATCTTCTCGACCGGGATGCCGAGCTCCTCGCTGGCCAGCATCGCCCACGCCGTCGCGTGGCCCTGGCCGTGCGGCGAGGTGCCGGTGAGCACGGTGACGGCGCCGTCCGGGTGCACCTGCACGGTCGCGTTCTCGACGAACGCGCCGCCGCCGGTGATCTCGACGTAGGACGACACGCCGATGCCGAGCTGCAGCGCGTCCCCGCGCTCGCGGCGGCGCGCCTGCTCGGCCCGCAGGCCCTCGTAGTCCGCCGCCTCGCACGCCAGGTCGATGGCCTTGGCGTACTCGCCCGTGTCGTACTCGGCGCCGCCCTTCGTGGTGAAGGGGAACTGCTCGGGCTTGATGACGTTCTTCTTGCGGAGCTCGGCCGGGTCCATCCCGATCTCGTCCGCGAAGAGGTCCATCGCGCGCTCGATGGCCTGGGTGGCCTCCGGGCGGCCGGCGCCGCGGTAGGCCGCCGTCGACGTCGTGTTGGTCGCGACGACCTGGGCGGTCGACCAGACCTTCGGGATGTCGTAGGTGCCGGGCGCCATCATCCGCGTGAACATCGGGAGGACGACGCCGAGGCGCGGGTAGGCGCCGGCGTCGGCCACGACGTCGAGCCGGTAGGCCTTGACGGTGCCGTCCCGGTCGCCGCCGATCGTGATGGTCTGCAGCTGGGCGCGGCCCTGCACCATCCCGGTCATGTTCTCCGAGCGGCTCTCGTTCCAGCGGACCGGGCGGCCCACCTTCTTCGACAGCCACGCGACCAGCGCGAACTCGGGGTCGGCGCCGATCTTCGCGCCGAAGCCGCCGCCGACGTCCGGCAGGATCAGCCGCAGGTCCTTGGCGTCCATGCCCAGCCAGCCGGCGACCTCGTCGCGGGCACTCTGCGCGTTCTGGGTGGAGCAGAAGATCGTGCAGCGGCCGTCCTCGCCCCAGTAGGCGGAGGCGGCACGGGTCTCCAGCGGCGCCGCGGCGACGCGCTGGTTCACGATCTCCCGGCTGACGACGACCTCGCAGTCCGCGAAGAAGTCGTCGCCCGGCTCCTCCTTGGCGAGGTGCATCGCGGTGACGCTGTTCGTCCCGGCCTCGGGGAACAGGAGGACCTCGTCCTTGAGGGCCTCCTTCATGTCGACCACCGCGTCGAGCGGCTCGTAGTCGACGTCCACCAGGTCCGCGGCGTCCTCGCCCTGGTACGCCTCCTCGGTGAGGACGGCCGCGACCGCCTCGCCGACGTAGCGCACCCGGTCGGTCGCCAGGAACGGCCGCAGCATCGCCTTGTTCGCGGCCGGGAACAGCAGAGCCGGCGCGATGTCGCAGTCGGCGCCGGTGAGGACCGCGACGACGCCGGGGGCGTTGCGCGCCTCCTCGACGTCGATCGAGTTGATCGTGGCGTGCGCCAGCGGGGAGCGGACCAGGGTCACGTGCAGTGCCCCGGTGAGCCGCTCGTCGGTCAGGTCGTCGGTGTATGTCGCGCCCCGTGTGAGGAACACCGGGTCCTCGGTACGGACAACGCGCGTGCCCAAGATGCTCATCGGGCGCGACACTAGCCCCGCGCGCGGCCGCATGCGACATGCCGCAAGGCCCTGACCTGCAGGTTAGCGTGACCTAAGTCGACTGCAGCGGTCGCCGCATCCGCTGTAGCGGCCGATCCGGCGTGGATCACACCGCAGCTGCGGAACGCGCTCGGGGCAGCCTTTCCTGACCGAACGAACGTTCACACAGATGGCGGAGCGTCCCACCAGGGGCGTACCGCCCAGAGCGGGGAGACGGGGCCGTGACCCTGCCCGAGTGGATAGGCGTGCCGCACCGCCTCGACGATGTAGCGCTTGCCGAACTCCACCGCCTCGGGCAGCGCGAGCCCGCGGGCGAGGCCCGACGCGATCGCCGCGGCCAGCGAGTCGCCGCCGCCGTGGGTGTGGCCGGTCGCGAACCGCGGGCCGGGCAGCTCGGTGAAGGTCTCGCCGTCGAAGAACAGGTCGAGGCAGCCGTCCGTGTCCTCGGCGAGGTGCCCGCCCTTGACGAGCACCGCCCGGGGGCCGAGGGCGTGCAGCTCCTTCGCCGCGGCGTACTGCGCCTCGCGGTCGTGCACGTCGATCCCGATGAGCAGGCGCACCTCGTCGAGGTTCGGGGTCACCAGGGTGGCGCGCGGGAAGAGCAGCCCGCGGAAGGCGTCGAGCGCGGAGTCGGCGAGCAGCTGGTCGCCGTGCATGGACGCCGCGACCGGGTCGACGACCAGCGGCGTCCGGCCGTCGGCGCCGATGCCGTTGGCGTCGCAGGCCGCGGCGACCGCCTCGATGATCTCGGCACCGGCGAGCATGCCGGTCTTGGCCGCGTCGAGCCCGATGTCCGACGCCACGGTGGCGATCTGGGCGGCGACGGTCTCCGGCGGGATCGTGTGCACCCCCGTGACCCCGACCGAGTTCTGCACGGTGACGGCACACACGGCGAGACAGCCGTGCACGCCGCAGGCCGCGAAGGTGCGCAGGTCCGCCGCGATCCCGGCGCCGCCGCCGGAGTCGGTCCCCGCGATCGTCATGACGCGGGGCGGGGTCGTGCCGATGGACGGTTCGGGCATGGGAGGACGGTAGCCCGCCGTGATTCACCCTCGTGCCCGGAATGCCACGCAGGGCGACCGGGTTCCCAGGATCATGGCCGACGAGAAGGTGGAGCTCAGCCCTGCGGGCTGGGTCCGCGACCAGACGGAGAAGATCCTGGAGACCGGCACGACCGAGGGCATCGACGTCCTCGGCAGCCCGATCGTGCTGCTGACGCTGCGCGGCGCGAAGTCCGGGAAGCTGCGCTACACCCCCGTGATGCGCGTGGAGCACGACGGCAGCTACGCGGTCGTGGCCTCCAAGGGCGGTGCCCCCGAGCACCCGGTCTGGTACTACAACATCAAGGCGCACCCCGAGTTCCCGCTCCAGGACGGGACCGAGACGAAGACGTACGTCGCCCGCGAGGTCGACGGCGCGGAGCGCGCCGCGTGGTGGGACCGCGCGGTCGACGCCTACCCCTCCTACGCGGAGTACCAGGAGAAGACGGACCGGCAGATCCCGGTCTTCGTGCTGGACCCCAAGTCCTGACGTTCCTCCTGCTCGGAGCGGGTCGTGAGCGGCAGGTGCCCCACCAGGCACCTGCCGCTCACAGTTCGGTGGGGACCGCGACGACGTCGACCATCGCCCCGTTGCGCAGCACGGTGACCGGCAACGGGACCCCGATGGCGTCGCCGAAGAGCTGGCGCTGGATGCCCTGGGCGTCCTCGACCGGCTTCCGCCCGACGTCGAGCACCAGGTCGCCGCGGCGCAGCCCGGCCCGGTCGGCGGGGCTGCCGGTGACCACCTCGGCGAGCCGCAGCCCGTTGCGCCGCCCGTAGCGGTCCGCGACCACGCCCGGCACCGGCGCGGGGGCGCCGACGACCCCGAGGTAGGCGCGGCGCACCCGGCCCTCGCGGCGCAGCGTCTCCACGATCCGCCGGGTGGTCGCGTTGATCGGCACGGCGAGGCCCAGGCCGGTCCCCGCCACCGCGGTGTTGATCCCCACGACGCGGCCGCGGGCGTCGGCGAGCGCGCCCCCGGAGTTGCCGGGGTTGAGCGCCGCGTCGGTCTGGATGACGTCCTCCACGACCCGGCCGGCGGACCCCGCCCGCGTGGGCAGGGCCCGGCCGAGCGCGCTCACCACCCCGGCCGTGACCGAGCCGGCCAGGCCGAGCGGGTTCCCGACCGCGACCACGAGCTGGCCGACGACGAGCGCGTCCGCGTCGCCGAGGCGCGCGGGCTCCGGGAGCGACCCGTCGGCGCGCAGCAGCGCGAGGTCCGACAGCGGGTCCGAGCCGGCGACCCGGACCGGGACCTGGGCGCCGTCGGCGAAGTCGGCCCGGCCCCGGGTGGAACTGCCCACGACGTGTGCATTCGTCAGCAGCTCCCCCGGCGCGACCACCACCGCCGAGCCGGAGCCGCGGCCGAACCGGACGGCCGCGACGCGGGGCGTGAGCTCCGCGGCGACCGTGCTGACCGTGCGGGAGTAGGCGTCGAGCTCCTCCATGGCGAGCCTCCCTGATTACAGCGTTGCAGGAGGCTCAACGGAGTGGCCGGGCAGCGTGTTCCCGGCCGCCGGCGCCGCCGCGGCGGTCAGACCTCCTCGGCCTCCTGCGTGGCGGGGTCCCAGGTCCGGCCGGGCTCGCCCCACCCGTGCCTGCGCAGCATCTTCTTGGCGGCGCGCTGGTTCCGCCCCACGAGGCGGTCCACGTAGACCAGGCCGTCGAGGTGGTCGGTCTCGTGCTGGAGGCAGCGCGCGAAGAAGCCCTTGCCCTCGACCTCGACGGGCTCGCCGAACTCGTCCGTGCCCGTGACCTTCGCCCAGTCGGCGCGCCCGGTCGGGTACTGCTCGCCGGGGACGGAGAGGCAGCCCTCGTCGTCCTCGTCCGGGTCCGGCATGCCCTCCGGCTTGTCCGACGTGGTGAGCACCGGGTTCACGACCACGCCGCGGCGCATCGTGCGCGACTCCTCGTCGGGGCAGTCGTAGACGAACACGCGCAGGCCCACGCCGATCTGGTTGGCCGCGAGACCCACCCCGTGTGCCGCCGCCATGGTGTCGAACATGTCCGCGACCAGGGCCCGGAGCGCGTCGTCGTACGTCTCGACGGGGCGGGTCGGGGTGTGCAGGACGGGATCGCCGATGATGACGATGGGACGGACGGCCACACAGGAACAGTAATGTCCGCCCTGGACCCGCCCGGCGTTCCCCCGATTCACGCCCCCGGGTGGCGCGTCCGCCCCGTTTCCGTCGGTCCATCGTGGTTCAATGGCGCCCGCGAATGACAGCCGTGTCATTCCGGTCGGAGCGACTGTGCAGGGAGCGTGATGGAGTCCGCCACGGAAACCAGCGGGACGAACCGTCCCGCCGGCCCGCCGGTCCGCGAACTGGACCGGCGCGAGCGCGAGATCCTCGCCTTCGAGGGTCAGTGGTGGAAGTACCAGGGGGCCAAGGAACAGGCCATCCGCGAGCTGTTCGACATGTCGGCCACCCGCTACTACCAGGTGCTCAACGCGCTGGTCGACACCCCCGAGGCGCTCGCAGCCGATCCCCTACTGGTCAAGCGGCTCCGCCGGCTGCGTGCCAGCCGGCAGCGCACCCGCGCCGCCCGCCGGCTCGGCATGGAGCCGTGGTGACCGTGACCCCGCCCGCCGCCCTCGCACCGGAGGACTGACGTGACCGCACCCGCGTCCGGACCGTCGCCGCTGAAGGTCGGTGGCATCGCGCTCGTCGGCGTCGCCGTGATCGCCGCCGTGATCGGGCTGGTCACCCTGGGCACCGGGGGCGGGGGCTCGGACGACGGGTCGGGGTCCACCGCGGCCCCGCCCACCGCCTCGGTCGCCCCCGCGACCCCGGCGCCGGGCTCGGGCACGGACGAGGTCCCGCTGCCCTCCTTCTCCGCCACCCCCACCGCGGTCGCGCCGCCCATCACGGCCGCGCCGGTCGCGCCGCCG
>NZ_JBEZDN010000159.1:0-16479 GCF_040648315.1 Pseudonocardia sp. NPDC049154 | reverse complement strand
CCGGCCGCTCCGGCCGCGGGGCAGCCCGCCGCCCCGGCGGCGCCGGAGGCCGCGGCCAACCCGATGCCGGCCCAGGCGCCTGCGCAGTCGCAGCTCGCCGCGGACGCCGGGGCCCAGCAGGACGCGCCGCAGGGCGAGTCCGCGCAGGGCGCGCCCGCCAACCCCAACGCCGAGGCGGCGACCCAGGAGACCCCGCAGACCCACGAGACCCAGGAGCAGCAGGGGCAGGGCACGCAGGCGCAGGACCAGCAGGCCGCCCAGGCCCCGGCCCCGACCGGTGGCGGAGCGGGCTGATGGCCGTCGCGCCCCCGCGCGCCCGTCCCGGCTCCCGCCCGCGGTCCGGTCCGCGGCGCCCGCCGGGGCCGCCGCGCCGGCCCGCCTCACGCCTGGGGCTGGCGGACCGGCGCTTCCGGATCGGCCGGCTGGTCCTGGTCGTGCTGCTGCTGGCCTCGGCCGTGCAGCTGCTCCTGATCCAGACCGTGCGCGCCGGCGACCTCACCGCGAGCGCCGAGAAGCAGCGCACCACGAAGATCACGATCGCGGCGGAGCGCGGCGCGATCCTCGACCGCAACGGCACCCGGCTGGCCTTCTCCACCGAGGCCCGCGCGCTCGTCACGAACCCGCGGCTGATCAGCTCGGTGAAGAAGGAGCAGGCCGGTGCGTACAAGACCGAGATGGCGCAGGCCGTCGCCCAGGCCACGGGCGGCGACGCCAACGCGATCCAGGAGCAGCTGAACGCCGACCGCGGCTACGTCGTGCTCACCACCAGCGCGGACCCGGACGTCGCGCGTGCCCTGGAGGAGCGCTTCCCGGAGATCGCCGAGGAGAAGCGGGAGTCGCGCCAGTACCCGTCCGGCACCCTGGCGGCCAACGTCATCGGGGCCGCCACGTGGAGCGCGGACAACCAGAAGCTGGTTGGCCGCGTCGGCCTGGAGAGCGCCGACGACGACGTCCTCGCCGGTACGGACGGCTTCCAGGTCGTCGACACCGCGGAGGGCAGCGACACCGTCATCCCCGGGAGCACCCGCGCCCAGCAGGCGGCGGTCCCCGGCTCGGACGTCGAGCTGACGATCGACTCGGACCTGCAGTACGTGGTGCAGCAGAAGCTGCAGGACTACGTGGCGAGGACGGGCGCCAAGGGCGGCTCGGCGGTCGTGCTGGACTCGGCGACGGGACAGGTCCGGGCCATGGCGAACGGGACGACCTTCGACCCGCGCCAGCTCGCCACCTCGGACCCGTCGACGCTCGGCAACGCCGCGGTGTCCAGCCCGTTCGAGCCGGGGTCGGTCAACAAGATCGTGACCATGGCCGGGGCGCTGGAGTACGGCATCGCCAAGCCGGACGACGTGCTCGACGTCCCGGGGAGCATCAAGGTCGCCGACCGCACCGTGCACGACGCCTGGGACCACGGGCTGGACCACTACACCCTGACCGGCGTGCTGGCGAAGTCGTCCAACGTCGGCACGATCATGACGGCGGAGAAGCTGGGCCCGGACCGCTTCTCGGACATGCTGGCGCGCTTCGGGATCGGCCAGCGCACCGGCGTCGGGCTGCCCGGCGAGAGCGGCGGCTCGGTACCGGCGCGCTCGGCCTGGTCCGGCTCGACCTTCGGCAACCTGCCCATCGGCCAGGGCCTGTCGATGACCGTGCTGCAGATGGCCGGGATGTACCAGGCCGTGGCCAACGACGGGATGCGGATCCCGCCGCGGATCGTCGGCGCCACCATCGCGCCGGACGGCTCGCGGACCGAGACCCCGCAGCCGGAGGGCGTGCGCGTGGTGTCGCCGGAGACGGCGGCGCAGCTGCGCACGATGCTCACCGCGGTCACGCAGAAGGCGCCGGGACAGCAGGGCACCGGGTACACCGCGCAGGTCCCGGGCTACCAGGTCGCCGGCAAGACCGGCACGGCCCAGCAGGTCGACCCGAAGTGCGGCTGCTACGCCTCGTCGACGTACTGGATCACCTTCGCGGGCATGATGCCGGCGCAGGACCCGCGGTTCGTGGTGGCGATCATGCTCGACGCGCCGAAGGGCGGCACCTCGGCCGCGCCGCTGTTCCACGACATCGCCTCCTACCTGGGGCAGAAGGAGAACATCCCGGTCGGCGAGCCGGCCCCGGTGCAGACCCTGGTGGCGCCCTGAGCCGCGCGTGATCCGACCGTCGTCCCACCGGCCCCCGGGCGTCCGACCGGGGGCCGGTCCGGCGTGCGCGGACGCCTCGCGACGAGCGCCGGCGGCCTGCGCGGGGCGGGTGGTGCGGGGGAGGGGCGCCCTGCGGCCCTCGGTAGCCTCCCCGACGTGTCGCCCGCCAGCTCCGCCCCCACGGACCGCCCGACGGACGCGCGCGTGACGGCCGGGCAGCAGGGTCTTCTCCCGCGCCCCGCGCGGGTCGCCCCCGCCGACCTCGCCCGCCTCGCCGCGCTGACCGGGGCCGAGCCGTACCTGGCGGAGGGACCCGCGGTCGGCGTCACCGGCGTGACCCACCGCAACTCCGACGTCCGCCCCGGCGACCTGTTCGCCGCGCTGCCGGGCGCCCGCGCCCACGGCGCCGACTTCGCGGGCGCGGCGCTCGCCGCCGGCGCGGCCGCCGTCCTCACCGACCCGGCCGGGCTGACCCGCCCCGAGCTGCGCGAGGCCGTCGAGCGGGGGTCGGTGCGGGCGCTGCTGCACCCGCACCCCCGCACCGTCCTCGGCGCGTTGTCCGCCGCCGTCTACGGGGACCCGACCGCGGACCTCACCGTCCTCGGCGTGACCGGGACCAGCGGCAAGACCACGGTGGCCCACTTCCTCGAGGCCGGGCTGCGGGCCGGGGGCCGGGCGACGGGGCTGCTCGGCACCGTCCAGACCCGGATCGGCGAGGACCGCCTGCCCAGCGCGTTCACCACGCCCGAGGCGCCGGACCTGCAGGCGCTGTTCGCCGTGATGCGCGAGCACGGGGTCTCCGACGTCGCCATGGAGGTCTCCAGCCACGCGCTGGCGATGGGACGCGTGGCCGGCACCCGCTTCGCGGTGGGCGCCTTCACGAACCTCTCGCAGGACCACCTGGACTTCCACCACGACATGGAGGAGTACTTCGCCGCCAAGGCACGCCTGTTCGTCGACGACGAGCTGCGCGCGGCGAAGGGCGTCGTCTGCGTCGACGACGAGTGGGGCCGCCGGCTCGCCGGGATGGCCCCCGACGCCGTCACCGTCTCCACCGTCGCTCCTGCCGACTGGACCGCCCGGGACCTGGTGACCGATCCCGACGGCGCCCAGCAGGCCGTCGTCGTCGCGCCGGACGGGCAGGAGATCCCCCTGCGGCTGCAACTGCCGGGCGCCTTCAACATCGCCAACGCGGTGCTGGCCCTGGCCGTGCTCGACCTCGCCGGGGTGCCCGCCGCCGTCGCGGCGCCCCGGTTCGCCGATCTCGCCGTCCCGGGCCGGATGCAGCGGGTCGAGGCGGGGCAGCGGTTCCTGGCGGTCGTCGACTACGCCCACAAGCCCGCCGCCGTCGCCGCGCTGCTCGACGCACTGCGCGCCCAGCAGCCGCACGGCCGCGTGATCACGGTCCTCGGCTGCGGCGGCGACCGCGACACCGGCAAGCGCCCGCTCATGGGGGCCGCCGCGGCCGCGCGCTCGGACGTGCTGATCGTCACGGACGACAACCCGCGCACCGAGGACCCCGCCGAGGTCCGGGCCGCCATGCGCGCAGGTGCCGAGGCCGAACCCGCCCGCGGCGACATCCTCGAGATCGGCGACCGGCGCGCGGCGATCATCGCCGCCGTCGAGGTGGCGAAACCCGGCGACGTGGTGGTCGTTGCGGGTAAGGGACACGAGACCGGCCAGGAGGTCCACGGGGTCAAGCACCCGTTCGACGACGTGGACGAGCTCGCCGCGGCGATCCGCGCCGCAGGGCGATGATCCGGGGATCGAGGAAGGCACGATGATCGAGATGCGGCTGGCCGAGGTCGCCGCCGTGACCGGGGGCAGGCTCCACCGGGCGACGGGCGACGAGCCCGTCACCGGCGTGGAGTTCGACTCCCGGAAGGTCGGGCCGGGCGGGCTGTTCCTCGCCCTGCCCGGGGAGCGCGCCGACGGCCACGACTTCGCGGCCGCGGCGGTGGCGGCCGGCGCCTCGGCGGTGCTCGCCGGGCGCGAGGTCGACGCCCCGGCCGTGATCGCCCCGGCGGCGGAGGACTCGTTCGCCGGCACGGACCTCGGCGACGCCGACCCGGACGGCTCCGGGGCCGCCGTGCTGACCGCGCTGGGCAGGCTCGCCCGGCACTCGGTCACGCACCTGCCGGACCTGCAGGTCGTCGGCGTGACCGGCAGCTCGGGAAAGACCTCCACGAAGGACCTGATCGCGGCCGTGCTGCGCCCGCTCGGCGAGACCGTCGCCCCGCCCGGGTCGTTCAACAACGAGCTGGGCCACCCGTGGACCGCGCTGCGCGCCGACGCCGCGACCCGGCACCTCGTGCTGGAGCTCTCGGCCCGCGGGCCGGGACACATCGCGCGGCTGTGCCGGATCGCGCCGCCGCGGATCGGCGTGGTGCTCAACGTCGGCAGCGCGCACGTCGGCGAGTTCGGCTCGCCGGAGGCGATCGCGCAGGCCAAGGGCGAGCTGGTCGAGGCCCTGCCCGCGGCGGGCGAGGGCGGTGTCGCGGTGCTGAACCTCGACGACCCGCGGGTCGCCGCGATGGCCTCCCGGACCGCCGCCCGCGTCGTCGGGTACGGGACGGACGGCGCGGTGCAGGCCGCCGACGTCCGGCTCGAGGCCGGGCGTGCCTCGTTCCGCCTGGTCACCCCGGCCGGCGAGGCGCCGGTCGCGCTGCAGCTGGTCGGCGAGCACCACGTGGGCAACGCCCTCGCCGCGGCCGCTGTCGCGCTCGAGCTCGGCGGCACGCCGGAGGGGATCGCCGCGGCGCTGTCCGCCGCCGGCGCCGCCTCCCGCTGGCGGATGGAGGTCACCGACCGGGCGGACGGGGTGACCGTCGTCAACGACGCCTACAACGCCAACCCCGAGTCGATGACCGCCGCGCTGCGAGCCCTCGCGGCGATCGGCGGTGGCCAGGCAGGTGCGCAGCGGCGTCGGACGTGGGCCGTGCTGGGCCCGATGGCCGAGCTCGGCGACACCGCCCCGGCCGCGCACGCGCAGGTCGCGGACGTGGTGCGGGAGCTGGGGGTGGACCGTTTCGTGGCCGTCGGCACGGACCTCTACGGGACCGAACAGGTGGCCGACCGGGACGCCGCGGCCGCCCTGCTGGCCGACCAGGTCCGCGCCGGCGACGTCGTGCTGGTCAAGGCGTCGCGCTCGGCGGGCCTCGACCGGCTCGCCGCCGCGCTGCTGGAACAGGAGCTGATCCGACAGTGAGGGGCGTCTTCGTCGCGGCCGGGGTCGCGCTGGCCCTGTCCATCCTGCTCACCCCCTACCTGATCCGCTTCTTCGCGCGGCAGGGCTTCGGCCAGGAGATCCGCGCCGACGGCCCGAAGAGCCACCAGACCAAGCGGGGCACGCCCACGATGGGCGGCGTCGCGATCCTGCTCGCGATCTGGGCGGGCTACCTGGTCGCGCACCTGCTCACCGGCGAGCCGATGACGGCGTCGGCGCTGCTGGTCCTGTTCCTCACCACCGCGCTGGGCGTCGTCGGGTTCGTCGACGACTTCCTCAAGCTGCGCCGGCGCCGGAACCTGGGCCTGAACAAGACGTCCAAGATCGTGGGCCAGGTGCTCACCGCGACGATCTTCAGCATCCTCGCGCTGCGCTTCGCCAACGCCCGCAACCTCACCCCGGCCTCGGAGTACCTGTCGTTCGTGCGGGACATCGCGGTGCTCGGGTTCGGAGTCGTCGGGTTCGTGATCCTGTGCAACCTGATCGTCGCGGCCTGGTCGAACGCCGTGAACCTCACCGACGGGCTCGACGGCCTGGCCGCCGGCACCGCCGCGATGGTGCTGGCGACGTACACGATCATCGGGTTCTGGCAGTTCCGGAACAGCTGCTCGGTCACCGCGGCCGCGGGCTGCTACGAGGTGCGCGACCCGCTCGACGTCGCGATCGTGGCCGCCGCCGCGATGGGCGGGTGCATCGGCTTCCTGTGGTGGAACGCCGCGCCGGCCCGCATCTTCATGGGCGACACGGGGTCGCTGGCCCTCGGCGGCCTGCTCGCCGGGCTGTCCATGGTCACCAAGACCGAGCTGCTGCTCGTCGTCATGGGCGGGGTGTTCGTGGTCGAGGCGCTGTCGGTCTCGCTGCAGATCATCGTCTTCCGCACCACCCGGAGGCGGCTGTTCCGGATGGCCCCCTTCCACCACCACTTCGAGCTGGCCGGCTGGGCCGAGACCACGGTGATCATCCGGTTCTGGCTGCTCGCCGCGATCTGCGCGGCGCTGGGGCTGGGGATCTTCTACTCCGAGTGGCTCTCCGCCTCGTCGGGACTGTAGAGATGCCGGGCCAGTTCGCCGGCCGGACCGTCCTCGTCGCGGGCGCCGGGATCTCCGGGATCGCGGCCGCCGAGGCGCTGCTCGCCGCCGGTGCCCGGACCCTGGTGTCGGACGACCGGGCCGCCGCCCTGGAGGACCTCCCGGCCGGCGCCGAGGCCGTCGGCGGGCTCCCCGAGGGCGTCGAGCTGATCGTCACCGGCCCTGGCCGTCGGCCCGACCACCCGCTCGTCGCCGAGGCGGCGGCCCGCGGGATCGAGGTCGTCGGCGAACCGGAGCTGGCGTGGCGGCTGGGGGCGGAGCGGGCGGTCCCGCCGGTCTGGCTGGTGGTCACCGGCACCAACGGCAAGACCACCTGCACCGGCATGCTCGCCGCCGTCCTGCGGGCCGCCGGGCTCGACGCCGTGGCCTGCGGCAACATCGGCTACCCCGTGGTCAGCGCGGTCGCGGCCGGGCACGCGGTGCTGGCCGTCGAGCTCTCCAGCTTCCAGCTGCACTGGTCGCCGTCGGTCGTCCCGGCCGCCGGCCTGGTGCTCAACGTCGCCGAGGACCATCTGGACTGGCACGGCGGGCTCGACGCGTACGCGGCCGCCAAGAGCCGCGCGCTGACCGGTCCCGTCGCGGTCGCGGGGGCCGACGACGCGATCGCCGCTCGCCTGCTCCGCGAGTCCCCGGCCGCGACGAAGGTCGGCGTGACCCTGGCCGAGCCCGGCCCGGGGCAGCTCGGCATCGTGGGGGAGCAGCTGGTCGACCGCGCCTTCGGTGACTCCGTCGTGCTCGCCGCGGTCGCGGACGTCACGCCGGGCGGGCCGCCCGGTCTCACGGACGCGCTCGCCGCCGCGGCGCTGGCTCGCGCCCAGGGCGTCGGGCCCGAGGCCGTCCGGGAGGGACTGGCCGGGTTCCGGCCCGGCCCGCACCGCTCCGCGCACGTCGGGACGGTGGCCGGCGTCCGGTACGTCGACGACTCCAAGGCCACCAACCCGCACGCCGCCGACGCCGCCCTCGCCGCCCAGCCCGCGGGGCGGATCGTCTGGGTCGTGGGCGGGCTGCTCAAGGGAGCCCACGTCGACGAGCTGGTGGCGCGGCACGCCGACCGGCTGGCCGGGGCCGTGATCATCGGTACCGATCGGGCGGAGATCGTCGACGCACTCGCGCGACACGCGCCCCAGATCCCCGCCGTCGAGGTGACCCAGGGCGACGATGAGGTCATGTCCTCCGCCGTCCGCCGTGCCGCCGCACTCGCCCGGCCGGGGGATGTCGTACTCCTCGCACCCGCGGCGGCGTCCATGGACCAGTTCCGGGACTACGCGGAGCGCGGCGAGGCGTTCGCCGCCGCCGTGGCGGCCCTGGGGGAGTCGGCGGAGGCCGGCGCAGCGGAGGGCGGGGCCGGGGAGCCGGGCGCATGAGCGCGCCGACCCGGAGCCCGCGCCGCCCGTCGCGGCCCCCGCGCACGGACAGCCTGGCGCCCGCGCGCGCCGCCGTCGCCCGCGGCGCCAAGGCGCTGCAGGCCTGGCTGCGCCGCCCGCTCACGTCGCTCCACCTGATCCTCGGCGTCTTCGGGCTGCTGACGATCTTCGGCCTCGTGATGGTGCTGTCGGCGTCGTCGGTGGAGTCGTACTCCGCGGGCGGCTCGTCGTACTCGGTGTTCGTCCGCCAGCTCGGCTTCTGCGCGGCCGGGCTGGTGCTCTTCTACCTCGGGCTGCGGATCCCGCCGAAGCGGATGCGCGCCCTGGCGCCCTGGCTGCTGATCGCCGGTGTCGTCCTGCTGGTCGCGGTGCTGATCCCCGGCGTCGGCGTGGTGCGCAACGGCTCCCGCGCCTGGTTCGCGATCGGCTCCTTCTCGCTGCAGCCGTCGGAGGGCGTCAAGGTCGCGCTCACGCTCTGGGGCGCGCACGTGCTCGTCGCCCGGCGCAACGTGATGCACCGCTGGAAGCACGCGCTCAACCCGCTGGTCCCGGTCACGCTGCTGCTGCTCACCCTGCTCGTCCTCGAGCCGGACCTGGGCATGACGATCTCGCTCGGCATCGTGATGATCGCGCTGCTGTGGTTCGGCGGCGCCCCGATGAAGCTGATCGCGGCGATCACCGTGGGCGGGCTCGCCGGCGCGATCATCCTCGGCCTCACCGCGGGCTACCGGGTCAGCCGCATCACGGCCTTCCTCTCGTCGGACACCACCGACCCGCTCGGCCCCGCCTACCAGGCCACCCAGGCCCTCTACTCGCTGGCCGACGGCGGGTTGTTCGGTGTGGGGCTCGGCCAGGGCCGCGCCAAGTGGGACTACCTGCCCAACGCGCACAACGACTTCATCTTCGCGATCATCGGCGAGGAGCTCGGCCTGGTCGGGGCGTTCGCCGTCCTCGCCCTGTTCGCCACGCTCGCCTACACCGGCCTGCGCATCGCCAAGCGCAGCACCGACCCGTGGCTGCGGCTGGTGACCGCGGCGTCGACGACCTGGCTCGTGGTGCAGGCCGCGATCAACATCGGGTACGTCGTCGGGCTGCTGCCGGTCACCGGGCTCCAGCTGCCGCTCATCTCCTCCGGGGGGACCTCCCTCGTCGTGACCATGTTCGTGTTCGGCATGCTGACGAACGCGGCCCGGCACGAGCCCGAGGCCGTGGCGGCGCTGCGGTCGGACGGCCAGGGCCGGATCGCCTCGTTCCTGCGGCTCCCGCTGCCGGAGCCCTACCGGGCGCCCGCGCCGCGCCCGCCGGTCCAGCGGTCGGTCCGCCGCTGACGCCCGCCGCTAGACCCCAGACAGCTGAAGCCACGAGCGGAGACGATGAGCGAGTACGGCACCCAGTTCCTGCCGCGGATGGGCCCGGGCCCGTCGGTGGTGGTCGCCGGCGGCGGCACCGCCGGGCACATCGAGCCGGCGCTCGCCCTCGCCGATGCCATCAAGCGGCTGCGGCCCGACGCGACGGTCACGGCCCTGGGCACGGAGAAGGGCCTCGACACGCGGCTGATCCCGGCGCGCGGCTACCCGCTCGAGCTGATCCCCCCGGTCCCGCTGCCGCGCAAGCCGACCGCGGACCTACTGCGGCTTCCCGGCAAGTTGCGCGGCGCCGTGGCCCGGGTGCGCGAGGTGCTCACCAAGGTCGAGGCCGACGTGGTGGTGGGCTTCGGCGGGTTCGTCGCGCTGCCGGCCTACCTCGGCGCCCGTGGACGCGTGCCGATCGTGGTGCACGAGGCCAACGCCCGCGCTGGGCTGGCCAACAAGGTGGGCGCGCGGTTCGCCGCGGCCGTCGTGGCCGCGGTGCCCGGCAGCGGCCTGCCCGGCGCGCAGGTGCTCGGCATCCCGCTGCGGCACGCCGTCACCACGCTGGACCGGGCCGGGTTGCGCGCCGAGGCCCGCCGGCGCTTCGGGCTGCCCCCGAACGGCCCGGTGCTGCTGGTCTTCGGCGGCTCGCAGGGCGCCCGGTCGTTGAACGGCGCGGTGGCCCAGGCGCTGCCGGGGCTGCTGCACGAGGGGATCGGCGTGCTGCACGCGCACGGCCCGACCGGGCAGGCCGCCCCGCCGCAGCCCGGGTACGTCCCGCTGCCCTACATCGACGGCATGCACCTCGCCTACGCCGCGGCCGACGCCGTGCTCTGCCGGGCCGGCGCGATGACGGTCGCCGAGGTCTCCGCCGTCGGGCTGCCCGCGGTGTACGTGCCGCTGCCGCACGGCAACGGCGAGCAGGCCCTCAACGCCGAACCGGTCGTGCAGGCCGGGGGCGGCGTCCTCGTGCCCGACGCCGAGCTGACCGGCGACCGCGTCCTCGCCGAGCTGGTCCCGTGGTTCCGCGAGCCGGGCCGGCTCGCCGCGATGGGCGCCGCGGCCCGCGCCTCCGGCCACGCCGACGCCGACGAGCGGCTGGCCCAGGTCGTGTTCGGGGTGCTGGGCCGGTGACCGCCGACGTGCTCCTTCCCGCGGAGGCGGAAGCATGACCGTGCACAGCTCCGTCCCGGTGCTGGGCCCGCGGGTGCACCTCATCGGCATCGGCGGGGCCGGGATGAGCGGGATCGCGCGGATCCTGCTGGCCCGCGGTGTCGAGGTGTCGGGGTCCGACGCCAAGGACTCGCGCACCGTCCTCGCGCTGCGGGCGCTGGGGGCGTCGATCGCCGTCGGGCACGCCGCGGAGAACCTCGACCGGCTCGGCGGGCCGCCCACGGTCGTCGTGTCGACCGCGATCCGGGAGTCCAACCCCGAGCTCGTGCGGGCCCGCGAACGAGGCCTCACCGTGGTGCACCGGGCGCAGGCCCTCGCCGCGCTCACCCAGGGCTACCGGGTCGCCGCCGTCGCGGGCACGCACGGCAAGACGTCCACGTCGTCGATGCTCACGGTCGCGCTGCAGCACTGCGGCGTGGACCCGTCGTTCGCCATCGGCGGGGACCTCACGGTCACCGGCGCCGGGGCGCACCACGGCGAGGGCGACGTCTTCGTGGTCGAGGCGGACGAGTCGGACGGCTCGTTCACGGCGTACGCGCCGCTCGTCGCGGTCGTCACCAACGTCGAGCCCGACCACCTCGACCACCACGGGGACGAGGCCGCCTACCGGGCCGTGTTCGAGGAGTTCCTCGGCAGGCTCGCGCCCGGCGGCACGCTCGTGACCTGCGTGGACGACGAGGGTGCCGAGCGGCTGGCCGTGCTCGCCGAGTCCGGCGGGATCCCCGTCCGGCGGTACGGGCGCACCGCGACCGGTCCCGAGGACGCCGTCCTCCTCGACTTCACGCCGGAGGGCGCCGGCTCGCGCGTGCGGGCCCGGCACGCCGGCGTGGAGCGGGAGCTGCGGCTGGCCGTGCCCGGCGAGCACATGGCGCTCAACGCCCTCGGCGCGCTGCTGGCCGGGGTCGCACTGGGTGCGCCCGTCGTCGGCCTGGTCGAGGGGCTCGCGGTGTTCGACGGCGTCCGGCGCCGGTTCGAGTTCAAGGGCCGCGCGGCCGGCGTGGCCGTCTACGACGACTACGCCCACCACCCCACCGAGGTCGCCGCCACCCTGCGCGCGGCCCGCGAGGTGCAGCAGGGCCGGGTCATCGTGGCGTTCCAGCCGCACCTCTACTCCCGCACGAGGACCTTCGCCGAGGACTTCGGGCGGTCGCTCGCGCTCGCCGACGAGGTCGTGGTGCTCGACGTCTACGGCGCCCGGGAGGACCCCGAGCCGGGCGTGAGCGGCGCGCTGGTGGCCGACGCGGTGCCCCTGCCGGCCGAGCAGGTGCACTTCGTCCCGGCGTGGGGGGACGTGCCGAGCGTGCTCGCCGGCCTGGCCCGCCCCGGTGACCTGGTCCTCACGATGGGCGCCGGCGACGTCACCGTGCTCGGCCCCGAGATCCTCCTCGAGCTGGACCGGGCCGCGACGTGACCCGGCCCTCCTCCACCCGGCGTGGGCGCCGGTCGTCGGACCGCTCGGCCGAGCGGGCCGCCGACCGGCTGCCCGCGCGCCCGGCCGCCGCCGAGCGCGCCCGCCGCATCCGCGAGGAGCGGGCGGCGCAGCGGGGCCGGCTGCTGCCGCAGCAGCGGCGGGTGGAGGAGAAGCGGGCGCGGAGGACGGCGCGACGGTCGGCCCGGAAGTCGGCGAAGGCGGCCCGGAAGGCGGCCCGGCCGGTCGACCGGCGTTTCCGGGTGCGGCGGCGGGTGGCGCTGACCCTGCTCGTCCTGATGCTGCTGTCCGCGCTCGGTGTGGGGTCGTGGCTCCTGCTCGCCCGCTCCGGGCTCGCCGACGTCGAGACCGTCGAGGTCACCGGCACGCTGACCGTGTCCCGGGACGCGGTGCTGGGAGCCGCGGCCGTCGAGACCGGGGTGCCGCTCGCCGAGGTCGACACCAAGGCCGTGGCCGGGCGGGTCGCCCGGCTGCCCGGGGTCGGTTCGGTGCAGGTCAGCCGCGGCTGGCCGCACACGGTGGAGATCGCCGTCGTCGAGCGGACCGCGGTGGCCCTGGCGCGGACCCCGCAGGGCGTCACGCTGGTCGACGCCACCGGGGTCGCCTATCTGAAGGCGCCGGAGGTTCCGCCGGCGCTGCCCATGCTGGGCTTCGGCGCCGTCGGGCCGGACGACCCGTCGACCCGGGCGGCCCTCGCCGTCCTCGAGGCGCTGCCGCCGGACCTCCGCGGGCAGGTCACCACGATCGACGTCGACAACGCGGCCACCGAGCCCACCGTCCGGCTCGGGCTGGGGGAGCGGCAGGTGCTGTTCGGCTCCGTCGACCGCGCCGACCGGAAGATCGCCGTGCTGGTGCCGCTGCTGACCCAGGAGGGCTCGGTCTACGACGTCTCGAGCCCGGAGCTCCCGACCGTCACACGCTGACCGGCCGTTCCTGAGACATCCGTTGCTCCGTCCGGAGCAGCGAACCACTCTCCGTCAGGCCGGATGGACCGTGGGTCACGAGCAGGTCACGGATAGTCGCTTCCACACCATCGAGGTGTTGCCGACGCGCGGCGCGCCTGCTGGACCGTGCCCCCTCCTCGGACCTAGCGTTCGACCGCGAACGGCCCGGACAGACCTGCTGGACGGAGCTGACCCGGACCCGAGCAACCGAGAGGTGCCGCGCATGACGCCCCCGCACAACTACCTCGCCGTGATCAAGGTGGTCGGCATCGGTGGCGGCGGCGTGAACGCCGTCAACCGCATGATCGAGGTCGGCCTCAAGGGCGTCGAGTTCATCGCGGTGAACACCGACGCGCAGGCCCTCCTCATGTCCGACGCGGACGTGAAGCTCGACATCGGGCGCGAGCTGACCCGCGGCCTCGGTGCGGGCGCCAACCCCGAGGTGGGCCGCAAGGCCGCCGAGGACCACCGCGAGGAGATCGAGGAGGTCCTCAAGGGGGCCGACATGGTCTTCGTGACCGCCGGCGAGGGCGGCGGGACGGGCACCGGCGGTGCGCCGGTCGTCGCGTCCATCGCCCGCAAGCTCGGTGCGCTCACCATCGGCGTGGTCACCCGCCCCTTCACCTTCGAGGGGCGCCGGCGCGCCGGCCAGGCGGAGGACGGGATCACCCAGCTCCGCAACGAGTGCGACACCCTGATCGTCATCCCCAACGACCGGCTGCTGCAGCTCGGCGACGTCGGCGTCTCCCTGATGGACGCCTTCCGCTCCGCCGACGAGGTGCTGCTCTCCGGTGTCCAGGGCATCACGAACCTGATCACCACGCCCGGTCTGATCAACCTCGACTTCGCCGACGTCAAGTCGGTCATGTCCGGTGCGGGGTCCGCCTTGATGGGCATCGGGTCGGCCAGAGGGGAGGGCAGGGCCGTGCAGGCCGCCGGCAAGGCGATCAACTCGCCGCTGCTGGAGGCGTCGATGGACGGCGCCCAGGGCGTGCTGCTGTCGATCGCGGGCGGCTCCGACCTCGGCCTGTTCGAGATCAACGAGGCGGCGTCGCTGGTCCAGGAGGCCGCGCACCCCGAGGCCAACATCATCTTCGGCACGGTGATCGACGACTCCCTCGGTGACGAGGTGCGCATCACGGTGATAGCGGCCGGGTTCGAGGGCGGCACGCCCACGCACAAGAAGCTGGAGCCCTCCGCCTTCCGCTCGGCCGAGCCCACCGCCCCGGCGGCCGCCGCGCCGCCCCCGCCCGCCGCGCCGCCGGCGCCGCAGAGCCCGCCGCCCGCCTCGGGGAACACCGGCAACGGGCACACGGGGTACTCGGGGCACTCGGCGGGATCGTCGACGGCGTTCGGGTCCGGTGCGAACCAGAGCGGGACGCTCCCGCCCGTCGCCCCGTACTCGCCGCCTGCCCCCCGCCAGCCCGAGGTGGCCCGGCAGAACCCGGCCATGACGGAGCTGGGCGGTCCGGTGGGGGAGGGACCGGTGTCCTCCCCGTCGGGCGCGCACGCACAGCCCGACCCGGCCCCGGCGCCGGCCCCCTCGTCCTCCGCCGCCCCCCAGGCCGCCGAGAACCGGGAGACCGAGGTCGACGACGACGTCGACGTACCGCCCTTCATGCGCCGCTGAGGTTCGGCGGACCTGCCGCGACGGGGTGCCGACACCCGGCACCCCGCCGTGCGCGACAGGCCTGCCGGGTCCCGGCCGGCGCACGCGCCGGGACTCGGCGCGCCAGCCCCGGCAGGTGTGCGAGCAAGCGGTTGCGGCGTGGTTAGGGTCGTGGGGTGAGTGAGACGGCGCAGCGCGCGCGGGTCCGCAGGGTCGTGACCACCCGGGCGGGCGGCCGGTCCGCCGCCCCCTTCGACAGCTTCAACCTGTCCCGGGCGGTGGGCGACGACCCCGCCGCCGTCGACGCCAACCGCTACCGGCTCACGCGCGAGCTGGGCCTGCGCGGCACCGTGTTCCTGAACCAGGTGCACGGCACGCGCGTCGTCACGGTCACCGAGCCGCCGCGGCGCAGCGCGCCGGACGTCCCGGAGACCGATGCCGCCGTCACCGCCGTCCCGGGGATCGGGCTGGCGGTGCTCGCGGCGGACTGCACCCCCGTCCTGCTGTCGGACCCGAGGGCCGGCGTCGTCGGCGCGGCGCACGCCGGGCGGGTCGGGGCGGCCGCCGGGGTGGTGCCCGCGACCGTGGCGGCCATGCAGGAGCTGGGCGCGGCCGTCGAGGACATCGAGGTGTTGCTCGGCCCGGCGGCCTGCGGGCTCTGCTACGAGGTGCCCGCGGAGATGCGCGCGGAGGTCGAGGCCGCGCTGCCCGGCAGCGCGGCGGAGACCCGCCGGGGCACGCCCTCGGTCGACGTCCGCGCCGGGCTCCACCGTCAGCTCGCCGGGCTCGGCGTCACCAAGGTCGGTGTGGACCCGCGCTGCACCCTCGAGGACCCGGCCCTGTTCAGCCACCGGCGGGACCAGCGGACCGGGCGGCTCGCGGGCGTCGTCTGGCTCGACGCCGGCGTCTGAGGCGCCGTTCCCGATCACGAGAACTGCCCGGAGGGACGTTCGGGAGACATCACGGTTGCGTGACGCTCGCGACACCACCCCTTCGGCTCGCGGGTCCCGGCGGACACGTTCCGTAAGGTTCGCCGGGTGACCCAGGAGGCCTCCCCGGAACGGCGCGCCGAGCTCGAGCGGCGCCTCGGGGAGGTGCGCGCCCGGATCGCGAAGGCCTGCGCCGCAGCCGGACGCGACCCGGACGAGGTGGAGCTGCTCGCGGTCACCAAGACGATCCCCGCGGCCGACGTCGCGGCGCTGGTCGACCTCGGGCTCGTCGCGTTCGGTGAGAACCGTGCCCAGGAGGCGGCGGCCAAGGTCGAGGAGCTGCGGGCCCTGCGGCCCGCCGCGCCGCTGCGGTGGCACTTCGTCGGCGGGCTGCAGCGGAACAAGGCGAAGCTGGTGGTCCCGTGGGTGACACGGGTCGAGAGCGTCGACTCCACCCGATTGGCCGCCGCGCTCGACAAGGCGGTGCTCCGCGCGCTCGACGAGGGCGTGCGGACGGAGCCGCTGCCGGTGCTCCTCCAGTACAGCGTGGACGGTGACCCGGACCGCGGCGGCGTGCCCGACGACGGCCTGCTCGCGCTCGCGGACCAGGTCGCAGGGGCATCCGGGCTCGTCCTCGAAGGACTGATGAGCGTCGCCCCGCTGGGTGCCGACGTCGAGGAGTCGTTTGCCGCGATCGAGGCGGCGGGTAGGCGGGTGCGGTCCTCGCACCCCGGCGCGACCGTGCTGTCGGCCGGGATGAGCGGGGATCTGGAGGTGGCGATCCGTCACGGTTCGACGGTCGCGCGTGTCGGAACGGCCCTTGTGGGGGACCGGACGTTAACCTCCCGGTGATCGCCCGGTCCGCGGGGGCGGACCGGCGTCGGGGGCGTCGAGGATTGGGAGCACGGATGAGTGCGATGTACCGGCTCAAGGCCTACTTCGGCATGGTGCCCGCCGAGGAGATGGACTACGCCGACGAGCCGGACGCCTTCGCCGATCCGCGCCGCGCACCCCGCGCCCGCGCCGACCGCTGGTCCGACCCGGACGACCGCTTCGACGACGCGCCGGGCCCCCGGAGCGACTACGCCGAGTACGACACGGGCCGCGACGAGCGCCCGCTGGACGACTGGAACCGCCGGTCGGCGCGCGGGTGTGGCCGAGGTAGTTGATCCACCCCGTACCCGTGTACTCCCAGGTCAGGTCGATGTCCCCGGTCTTCAGCGCGAG
>NZ_JBEZDN010000158.1:0-16480 GCF_040648315.1 Pseudonocardia sp. NPDC049154 | reverse complement strand
GGCGCTGGCCGGGCTCGCGGTGGCCAGCGCCCCCATCCCCCCGCGCAGCGCCGCCCGCCGCGTGACCGGCCGCCGCCGGAGCTCGGCGCGGATCCACTCGTGCTGGTCCGCGACCGTCATGTCGCGGGCCAGCCGGCGCGGGATGCCGAGATCGGGCGTCTCACCCTCCGGGTTCACGGGCACGCCCCGACTGTCACCCGGTGATCGGTCCAGGGTGGTCAAGCCCTTCGGCGCGTCGGGAAAGGTCGACGACCGGGTGACCGTCGGTCGGGGTACGGGGCGGGGGGGCTTCCCGGCGCGGTCGCGGTGCGGTCGCGGCGCGGTCGCGGTGCGGTCGCGGTGCGGTCGCGGTGCGGTCGCGGTGCGGTCGCGGTGCGGTCGTGGTGCAGCCGTCGCCAGCCGGAGCCAGGCGCGGCGTCGGGACGCCCGGGTCCGACCGCCCTCGTGAGTGGCGATGGTCGCCACTCACAGGGTCTCTGAGAGCGGCCTGAGGCGTCGTGCGCGGTGGAGCGCTCCACGCGGATACGGTTCCGGGGTGCCCCGCCTGTTCCGCGCCGCCGGCGCGCGTGCCGCCGTGCGCCGAGCCGCGGCAAGATCCGAGCGCCCCCGGGGACGCCCGGTCCTCGACGTGTCGCGGCGCGGTCGTCGCGCCTCCGTCCTCGGCACCGCCGCGGTCGCGACGATCGCGCTGCTCGTCCTCACGCCCGGCACCGCCGCGGCCACGACCAGTACGAACACGACCGTCGGGTCCACCCCGACCCCCGCGCCCACCTCCGCGGACATCCGGACGAGCGACCAGCGCATCGACGTGCGTGGCGGGCCGGGCGTCCCCGGCACCGTCTCCCTCGACACCACGCTCTACCTGCCGGAGAGCACACCGGCGCCCGCGGTGCTCGTCGCGCACGGGTTCGGCGGGAGCAAGCGGTCCGTCGACACCGACGCCCGCCAGCTCGCCGACCGCGGGTACGTGGTGCTGACCTGGTCGGCGCGCGGGTTCGGCGCCAGCGGCGGGCAGATCGCGCTCGACTCCCCCGACCACGAGGTGGCCGACGCCGAGCAGCTGGTCGACTGGCTCGGCGGGCGCCCCGAGGTGCAGCAGGACGGGCCGGGCGACCCACGGGTCGGCGTGACCGGCGGGTCCTACGGCGGAGCGTTGTCCCTGCTCCTGGCCGGGTACGACCGGCGCGTCGACGCCCTCGCCCCCGTCATCACGTGGAACGACCTGTCCCAGGCCCTCTTCCCCAACGCCGGCGGCCCCACCGACCTGCCGGAGGACACCCCCGCACGCGGCACCTTCGGCGCCGACGGCGTGTTCAAGCGTGGTTGGGCCGGGGTGTTCTTCTCCTCCGGCTCGAGCGGCACCGGCGGGGCGGAGGGCGCCACGGGCGCCACGGGCGCCACCGACGACAGCACCGGCGCAACGAACGGCACCGCCCCCCGCGGCGCCGGCGACACGAACGGCGGCACCACCCGCAGCGACACCACCAGCAGCGACACCACCGGCGGCGACGGCAGCTCGGCGGCCGGCAGCGACACCGACGGCGACACGAACGGCAGCAGCGGCGAGAGCGCCACCACCAGCACGAACGACCTCGCCTCCGCCCTCGGCGCCCGCACCGGCGGCGGCCTGCCCGCCTCGGCCGTCCCGCCCGCCGCCCCGCCGGTGACCTGCGGCCGTTTCACCGCCGAGGTCTGCGCCGCCTACACCGAGGCCGCCACCACCGGCCGCCTCTCCCCCGCCACCGAAGCGCTGCTGCGTCGCTCCTCCCCGGTGTCGGTGACCGACCGCATCACCGCGCCGACGCTGATCGTGCAGGGCGAGCAGGACACCCTCTTCGGTCTCGACCAGGCCGACGCCAACGCCCGCCAGATCGCCGCACACGGCACCCCCGTGAAGCTGGCCTGGTACGCGGGCGGGCACGACGGCGGCTCCCCCGGCCAGCCGGTCCGCGACCAGATCGGCGAGTGGTTCGACTTCCACCTGCGCGGCACCGGCGAGGATCCCGGCACCTCCTTCTCCTACGAGGTGGAGAGCGGCATCCGCGCCGGCCGGACCACCACCACGAGCCGGACGGTCGTCGCCGACGCCTACCCCGGCCTGTCCGGCGCCGCGCCCGTCACCACGCAGACCCTGCCGCTCACGGGCCAGCCGCAGGTCGTCGCCAACCCGGCCGGCGGGAACCCGGCGGCGATCACGTCGCTGCCCGGCCTCGGCGGCGCGCTCGGGTCGCTGGGCAGCCGGCTCTCGGCGTTCACCGCCGACCTGCCCGGCCAGTCCGCGCTCTTCACCGGGCCGGCGCTCACCGCGCAGACGGACGTCGCGGGCGCGCCGCGCCTCGACGTCACCGTCTCGCGGATGCCCGGCCAGCCGGCCGCCGACGAGGCCGTCCTGTTCGCCAAGACCTACGAGGTCGGCCAGGACGGGCTGCGCCAGCTGCTGGGCAACGCCGTCGCGCCGGTCCGCGTGGCCGTCCCCGCCGACGGCAGCCCTGCCCGGGTGTCGATCACGCTGCCCGGCGTGGTGGCACCCGTCGAGGTCGGCAACCGCCTCGTGGTCTCGATCAGCACCACCGACCAGGGCTTCGCCTCGCCCGGCGAGCCGGCGGTCTGGCGGATCGGGCTGGCCGAGGGCGCCACGCTCGCGGTGCCGGTGGTGCCCGGCCGGGCCGTCACGACCAGCACGGTGCCGGTCTGGCCGCTGGTCGGGATCGGCGTCGTCCTGCTGCTGTCCCTGGTGGGCTGGCTGGTCGCGAAGGCGCTGCGCCGCCGCCGCGAGGTCCCGCCCGCCGGGGCCGCCGACGCCCCGCCACTGGAGATAAGCGGGCTCGCCAAGACCTACAAGGGCGGGTTCAGCGCGGTGAAGGAGGTGTCGTTCACCGTGCAGCCCGGCATGGTGCTGGGGCTGCTCGGCCCGAACGGCGCCGGCAAGACGACCGTGCTGCGCATGCTGATGGGCCTGATCTCGCCGACGTCCGGGTCGATCCGGGCGTTCGGGGAGCCCGTCGGGCCCGGCGCTCCGGTGCTGGCCCGGATCGGCGCGTTCGTCGAGGGCCCCGGCTTCCTGCCGCATCTCTCCGGAGCCGACAACCTGCGGCTCTACTGGGCCGCCACCGGCCGGCCCACCGAGGAGGCGCACCTCGAGGAGGCGCTGGAGGTCGCGGGGCTCGGCGAGTCGGTGCACCGCCGCGTCGGCACCTACTCGCAGGGCATGCGGCAACGCCTCGCGATCGCCCAGGCCATGCTCGGCCTGCCGGAGCTGCTCGTGCTCGACGAACCGACCAACGGGCTCGACCCGCCCCAGATCCACGCGATGCGGGAGCTGCTGCGGCGCTACGCCGAGGGCGGCCGGACCGTGCTCGTCTCCAGCCACCTGCTGGCGGAGGTCGAGCAGACGTGCACGCACGTCGTCGTCATGCACCACGGCCGGGTCGTCGCGGACGGCACGGTCGACGACATCATCGCCGGCGGCGGAGCGGCCAGCTTCGGCGTCGACGCGCCGGACCGCGCGATCGAGGTCCTCGCGGCGCTCGACGGTGTGCGCGACGTCGCGGCCGAGGGTCGCCTGGTGCACGCGGAGCTCAACGGCACCCCGCGCGCGTCCGCGGTGCAGGCCCTGGTCGCGGCCGGGATCTCGGTGGAGTCCGCCGGCCCGCGCCGCCGCCTGGAGGACGCGTTCCTCCAGCTCGTGGGAGAGGACACGGCACCATGACGCAGCCGAGCGAGCACGAGTCGCGGGTCGACTGGCTGCACCGGGACGCGAAGTACGCCGACCCGTCGACGCGGAAGGGGCACGTCGGCCTGCTGGCGGCGGAGGGCTCGCCCGCGACGTCGTACCGGGCGGGCCGGACGCTCCCGCTGCGGGTCGAGCTGGTCCGCCAGCTCAAGCGGCGCCGCACGCAGGTGACGTTCGCGCTGGTCGCGCTGCTGCCGGTGATCCTCTGGATCGCCTTCTCGCTGACGAGCGACGAGGGCCCGGGCACCTCGGTCAACCTGGTCGACCTGGCCAAGGGCAGCGGCACCAACTTCGCCGTGTTCGCCCTCTTCGCCACGGGCGGGTTCCTGCTGGTCGTGGTGGTCGCGCTGTTCTTCGGCGACACGGTGGCGTCGGAGGCGTCGTGGTCGTCGCTGCGGTACCTGCTCGCCGCACCGGTGCCCCGCGCGCGCCTGTTGCGGCAGAAGGCGATCGTGGCCGGGCTGCTGTCCTTCACGGCGCTGCTGCTGCTCCCGGTGGTGGCGCTCGTGGTCGGCACGCTCGCCTACGGCACCGGCGACCTCGTCAGCCCCACCGGCGAGTCGCTGGGCTACTGGGCCGCGGCCGGACGCGCGCTGCTCGGCGGGATCTACGTGGCGGTGAACCTGCTCTGGGTCGCCGGCCTGGCGCTCCTGCTCTCGGTGAGCACCGACGCCCCGCTCGGGGCCGTCGGCGGCGCCGTGATGACGTCGATCGTCTCGCAGATCCTCGACCAGATCACCGCGCTCGAGGATCTGCGGAACTACCTGCCGACGCACTACGCCAACGCGTGGTCCGACCTCCTCGCGAGCCGGATCGACTGGGGCGACATGACCCGGGGCGCCTTCGGCAGCATCACCTGGGCCGCGGTGCTGTTCGCGCTGGCGGCCTGGCGGTTCCACCGCAAGGACGTCACCAGCTGACGTCAGACCGCCCGGGCGTCCGCCTCCAGCAACGCGCGGATGCCCGGCGCGGTCGACCCTGCGAGCACCGTCCCGGCGAGGGACGGGACGTGCACCTCGACCTCGTCGGCGATCCGGTAGGGCCGGGCGAGCAGCAGCCCGCCCAGCCCGCGGCGCAGCCTGCTCATCTCGGCGCGGACCGTGACCAGGTGGTCGCGGTCGCCGTAGAGGGCGGCGGACAGGGCCCCGGCGTCGAGCCCCCTGACCCCGGCCCGGGCCAGCAGCACCAGCAGCTCGGCGTGCCGGGTGGACAGCGGGTGGACCCACCGGGCCGAGCCGTCGACGACCGCACGCGGCCGGCCCGCGGCGAGGTCCAGGGTCAGGCTCAGCCCGCCCGACGTCGCCGAGCCGGCGTCGGCCGACCGCAGGAGCCATCCGCCGGGCACCGGCTCGGGGAGGCACAGCCCGACCCCGTGCACGGCCAGCGGCCGGTCGGCGCGCGGCGCGGCGACCCGCTCGATGCTCGGCATCCCGGTGACGGCGGCGACCCAGCCGTGGTCGTCGACCACCAGCCCGGCGCCGGGCACCGCGGACAGCAGCGGGGCCGCGACGCCGCGCAGCGCGTCCAGCCGGACCTCGTGCTGGCGCCACAGGCTCGCCTCGGCCAGCTTCACCGCGGTCCCGACCAGTGCGACGGTCGTCGGGTGGATCGTCTCGGCGGGCCCGCTGACGTCGACCACGCCGAGCAGCTCGCCGGTCCGCGGGTCGTGCACGGGGCAGGCGGTGCAGGTCCAGACGTGGTGCGACCGCACGAAGTGCTCGGCCGCGAAGAGCTGGACGGGCGCGCCCTCGGCCAGCGCGGTCCCGATCGCGTTGGTGCCGACCGACGCCTCGGACCAGTCCGCGCCCTCGGTGAAGCCCAGCGCGTCCGCCCGGTGGCGGACCCGGTTCGAGCCCTCCCGCCACAGCAGGATCCCGTCCGCGTCCGTCACGACCATGACGTGCCGGGCGTCCTCCGCGACCGAGGTCAGCGCCGCGCGCAGCTCGGGCAGGACGCGCTGCAGCGGGGAGCCGGCCCGCCGCCGCTCGACCTGGTCGGCCGCGAGCGGGCCCGCCGGCTCGCCGTGCTCGGGATCGACGCCCTGGGCGCGCACGCGCTGCCAGGACCGGGCGACCAGGGACCGGATCTCGGGCGACGGGCTCGCCCCGGCCAGGACGGCGTCGTGCAGGTGGGCGAGGACCTTCGCATGCCGCCCGACGTCCGTGCCCGGGCGCACCGCGCACACACCGCGTCCGCCCGGTGCCCCGTCGCCCGTGTCGCTGTCCCTGTTGATCCGCGCGCCCGCCACGTCACCTCCGCCCCGCCCCGGCACGGCTCCGGTGTGCGGCCGCGGCGCGACGCGTCACGGCGACGGGACGTGTCGCTCACCATAGCCCGAGGGCGGCGCGGAGCGTGCCGTCCGACAGGTCAGGCAGCCGTGCGCCGATCGCCGACGACCGGCTCCTCCTCGGTGCCGTCGGTGCCGTCGGTGCCGTCGGTGCCGTCGGTGCCGACCACCTCCGCGGACGTGGTCCGGGCGGGCCGCGGCGTGCCCAGCAGCACCCCGCCCACGATGACGACGGCGGAGACCAGCTCCGTCACGCTCGGCCGCTCCCCCAGCACCGCGGCGGCGAGCGCGATCCCGACCACCGGCACCAGCAGCGAGTACGGCGCGACGACGCCCGCCGGGTACCGCCGCATCAGCCAGGTCCAGATCCCGGAGCCCACGACCGTCGCCATCAGGGACAGGTAGACGACGGCGGCGAGCCCGGGCAGGCCGTCGACCGAGAAGGCCGCGCCCAGCGCCGACCAGCCCGCGCCCGGTCCCTCGGTCAGCATCGACGCGGTGAACAGCGGGATCGGCGGGATGACGCACATCCACAGAGTGAGGTGCATCGGCTTCGGCGGCGCCGCGAGCCGGCTGCAGAGGTTGCCGAACGCCCAGCCCAGCGCCCCGCACAGCGTCAGCAGGACCGGGACCAGGGCCGCCGACTGGGCCCGCGAGACCGCGATCGCCGCCAGACCCAGCACCGCCAGCCCGATCCCGACGGCCTGCCGCGCCGTGAGCCGCTCGCGCAGGAGCAGCGCGCCGAGCAGCACCGTGAACGGGGCCGAGGCCTGCAGCACCAGCGAGGCGAGCCCGGTCGGCATCCCGACGTCCATCGCCACGAACAGGAAGAGGAACTGGACCGTGCCGAACCCGAGCCCGTAGCCGAGCAGCCACTTCAGCGGCACCTGCGGCCGCGGCACGAACAGCAGCGCCGGGACCGCGATGACCAGCATCCGCAGGCCCGCGAGGAAGAGCGGCGGGAAGTGGTCGAGACCGACGTGGATGGCCAGGAAGTTCCCGCCCCACAGGGCGGCGACGAGAACGGCGAGCAGGCGGTGTCGTGCGGTCACGGTCCGAGGGTGCGCCGCCGGAACCTGAAGGACCAGCGTCATCTTCTGAAGAGACCTTGTAGCGTGGCTTCATGGACGTGCAGCGCTTGCGGATCCTCCGCGAGCTCGCCGACCGGGGCTCGGTCACGGCGGTCGCGCAGGCCCTGCGGTACACCCCGTCGGCCATCTCGCAGCAGCTCAAGGCGCTGGCCGAGGAGGTCGGCGTCCCGCTGACCGAGCCCGCGGGCCGGGGCCTGCGGCTCACCGCGGCCGGGCTGGCGCTGGTCGCCGAGGCCGAGCACGTCCTCGCCGCACTCGCTCGGGCCGAGGCGGCGGTGCAGGCGCTGCGGACCACGCCCCACGGCGTAGTCCGGATGGCGATGTTCCCTTCGGGGGCGCGGATGATGCTGGCCGGGCTGCTGCGCCGGGTCGCGGGCACCGGCATCGACCTGCAGGTCCGCGACCTGGACATGACCCCGCCCGAGGTCCCCGTCCTGGCCGCGGACCACGATCTCGTCGTCGCGCACCGGGACGAGCACGCCGACCCGCTCGCGAGCGCCCGGCACCGTGTCGTGCCCCTGGTCCGGGAGCCCCTCGACGTCGTCCTGCCGCCCGGGCACCCGCTCGGCCGGCACCGCCGGCTCCGGCTCGACCAGCTCGCCGGCGAGCCGTGGATCAGCGTGAACGTCGGCTGGCCGGTCGACGACGTGCTGCGCTCGCTCACCACCCGCACCGGCACCCGGCCCCGGGTCGTCCAGCGGATCAACGACTTCGCCGTGACCGAGGAGCTCGTGGCGGCGGGGGTCGGGGTCGCCCTGCTCCCCCGCTGGTCGACCGACGACCGGGGCGGCCGGCGCTTCCTGCGCCGCCCCCTCGCCGGCGTGCGCGCGGCCCGGCTGGTGGAGGTGGTGATGCGGGAGAGCGTGGCCGAACGCCCCGCCGTGCGAACCGTGGTGGACGCCCTGCACGCCACCATCGCCGAGACCACGGGCGTGCGGAGGTCCTAGGGGCGCTTGCTCTTCGGCAGCTTCGCGACGATCGCGTCGTACGACTCGTCGACCAGCTCGCGGAGCTCGTCGGCCGGCACCGTGCCGTCGAGCGCGACGACGTTCCAGCCGAAGCGCCCGATGTACGGCGACGCCGCGACCGTGTCCGGGTAGCGGTCGCGCAGCTCGGCCGCCTCGTCCGCGTCCCGCCCGCACTTCAGCCCGACGCCCTCGCCGCCCAGGAACGCGAAGATCTTGCCGCCGACCTTGGCCACGAGATCGCCCTCCCACGGCTCGTCGGCCACCGCACCGGGCTTGTCGAGGGCGTAGGCGGTGATCTCGTCGTGGTTCACGCGGGGCCGATCTCCGCCGGGCGGCGCACGTAGTACCGCCAGGCCACGGCCAGCATCGCGATCGCAACGATCACGTAGGTCGCCCCGACGAGCTGCTGACCAGCGTTCCAGCCCAGCTCGACCTGGTTGTTTCCCGGCAGCCAGCGGAAGGGGGCGAGGAAGAAGGTGACCAGGAGCACCAGCTCGACGGCGATCCAGCCGGGTCGCCGGGTCCGCACGGCATGGGCCCCCACGGCGACGACGGCCGGCGCGATCCACACCCAGTGGTGCGACCACGAGGTCGGCGAGACCAGCAGCATGAACGCGGCCATGGCGGACATCGCGATCGCCGGGTCGGCGCGCCGGACCGTCGGGACGAGCAGGACCAGGAGCACCAGCGAGACGACGACCCAGATGCCGGTCAGCAGCGGGCCCTCGACACCCCAGCGCGCGACGACCGCCTGGACGGTCTCGTTGGTGTAGAACACCGAGCCGCTGACGCCGGCCGCCGGGCCGCCGAACCAGTAGGCGGCCGACGCGTGGGCATCGACCAGGAAGCCCACCGCGGTCGCGACGGCGGCGGTGACCACGGTGACCACGGCCGCCCGGAAGTCACGGCGCAGCAGGAAGAACAGCACGAACGCCGCGGGCGTCAGCTTGATCGCCGCGGCCAGCCCCACGAGCAGGCCCCGGGGCCAAGGGGTGCGCGGGGCCAGGCAGTCGACCGCCACCAGGGCCATCAGGATGATGTTGACCTGGCCGAACTCGAAGGTCTGCAGCACCGGCTCGATCCACAGCAGCGCCGGCAGCGCCAGGAACGCCACCGACACGGCTCCGCTGCGGCCGCCCGCGGGCCAGGCCCTCAGCGCCGCGACGTACAGCGTGACCGCGAGCGAGGCCAGCGAGAGCACGAACAGCAGCACCCACGCCGCCGTCCACGGCAGCAGCGCCAGCGGGGTGAGCACCATCGCCGCGAAGACCGGGTAGATGAACGGCAGCGCCAGCCCGGAGATCGTGGGCGGCAGCGGGCCGTACATGTCCCCGCCCTGCAGCCAGGTGTCGACGCCGAGCCGGTAGACCTCGAGGTCGATGTGGTAGCCGTGCGTGTGCAGCAGCAGGGCCGCGACCGAGATCGCCAGCAGCGGCAGGCTGATCACGAACGAGCGCCGAGACAGCACTCGGAGCCGGACCCGCCGGACCATCTCGGCGGCGCCCGGTCGGGTGCTGGAGAGGGTCACGCGGTCCTCCGGCTCGTGCGTCGAAACGGCGCCCACCGTAGCAACGCGCCGGATCCACGCGGCAACGCGCCGCAGTGCGGCCGCCGCGGCACCGCGCCGAGCCACGGCGGCACCGCGCCGGGGCTCAGCTGATCCCCGCCGCGTCCATCCCCCGCAGCTCCTTCTTCAGGTCCTGGATCTCGTCCCGCAGCCGGGCGGCCAGCTCGAACTGCAGGTCGCGGGCCGCCGCGAGCATCTGGTCGTTCATCTGCTGGATGAGGTCGGCCAGCTCCGCCCGCGGCATCGCCGTGGTGTCGCGGCCCGCCACGATCCCCGAGCTGCCCCCGGACGCGCGGCCCGGCTCGCCCGCGGCCCGCTTGCCCCGGGAGGCGTTGCGCCCCGAGCCGCCGACCGGCACCTCCGAGTCCTCCGCCTCGCGGTAGACCTGGTCGAGGATGTCGGCGATCTTCTTCCGCAGCGGCTGCGGGTCGATCCCCTTCTCCGTGTTGTAGGCGATCTGCTTGGCCCGGCGGCGCTCCGTCTCGTCGATGGCGTGCTGCATCGACTCGGTGACCGTGTCGGCGTACATGTGCACCTGGCCGGACACGTTGCGCGCCGCGCGGCCGATCGTCTGGATCAGCGAGGTGCCGGACCGGAGGAAGCCCTCCTTGTCCGCGTCGAGGATCGCGACGAGCGACACCTCGGGCAGGTCGAGGCCCTCGCGGAGCAGGTTGATGCCGACCAGCACGTCGTACTCCCCGAGCCGCAGCTGCCGGAGCAGCTCGACCCGGCGCAGGGTGTCGACCTCGGAGTGCAGGTACCGGACCCGGATGCCCAGCTCGAGCAGGTAGTCGGTGAGGTCCTCGGCCATCTTCTTGGTCAGCGTGGTGACCAGGACCCGCTCGTCCCGCTCGGCGCGCTCGCGGATCTCGCCCACCAGGTCGTCGATCTGGCCCTTGGTGGGCTTCACGACGATCTCCGGGTCGACCAGGCCCGTCGGGCGGATGACCTGCTCGACGAACTCGCCGCCGGTGCGCGACAGCTCGTACGGGCCCGGGGTGGCGGACAGGTAGACCGTCTGGCCGATCCGGTCGGCGAACTCCTCCCAGGTCAGCGGGCGGTTGTCGACCGCCGACGGCAGCCGGAAGCCGAACTCCACCAGGTTCCGCTTGCGGGACATGTCGCCCTCGTACATGCCGCCGATCTGCGGCACGGTGACGTGCGACTCGTCGATGACCAGCAGGAAGTCGTCCGGGAAGTAGTCGATGAGGGTGGCCGGCGCGGTGCCCGGGCCGCGGCCGTCGATGTGCCGCGAGTAGTTCTCGATGCCGGAGCAGAACCCGACCTGCCGGATCATCTCCAGGTCGTACTGGGTGCGCATGCGCAGCCGCTGGGCCTCGAGCAGCTTGCCCTGGTTCTCCAGCTCGGCGAGCCGCTCCTCCAGCTCCTTCTCGATGTCCCGGACCGCGCGCTCCATCCACTCCGGACCCGCGACGTAGTGCGTGGCCGGGAAGATCCGCACGGTGTCGACCTGCTTCACCACGTCCCCGGTCAGCGGGTGCAGGTAGTAGAGCGCCTCGATCTCGTCGCCGAAGAACTCGATCCGGATCGCGAGCTCCTCGTACGCCGGGATGATCTCCACGGTGTCGCCGCGCACCCGGAAGGTGCCGCGGGCGAAGCTCAGGTCGTTGCGCGTGTACTGCACGTCGACCAGCAGGCGCAGGAACGCGTCCCGGTCGATCTCGCCGCCGACGTCGAGCTTCACGGAGCGGTCGAGGTACGACTGCGGCGTGCCCAGGCCGTAGATGCAGGACACCGACGCGACGACCACGACGTCCCTGCGCGACAACAGGTTCTGCGTGGCGGAGTGCCGCAGGCGCTCCACGTCGTCGTTGATCGAGGAGTCCTTCTCGATGTACGTGTCCGTCTGCGCGATGTACGCCTCGGGCTGGTAGTAGTCGTAGTACGAGACGAAGTACTCGACCGCGTTGTTCGGGAGCATCTCCCGCAGCTCGTTGGCCAGCTGCGCAGCGAGCGTCTTGTTCGGGGCCATCACCAGGGTGGGCCGCTGCACCCGCTCGATCAGCCACGCGGTGGTGGCCGACTTGCCGGTACCGGTGGCGCCGAGCAGCACCACGTCCTGCTCGCCGCGCTTGAGCCGCTTCTCCAGCTCCTCGATCGCCGCCGGCTGGTCGCCCGCGGGCTCGTACTCGCTGACGACCTCGAAGTGCCCGCCGGTGCGCTCGATCTCGCCCACGGGGCGGTACTCCGAATGCGCGAGCGGGACCTCCGCCTCGCCGCCCTCGCGTGCGCTGCCGGGAACCTCTGTCGCGAATGCCACGATCCCAGGGTACGAGCGACCCCCGACAGTTTCCTGCCGCCGAACCCCCCGCGCGGACCGTTCGTCGGGCAGGATCGGCCGCGTGCACCCGCCGAAGATCCAGACCTTCGACGTGCCCGCCCGCGTCAACCTCGACACCAAGGGCGTCCGGCGGGAGGTGGCGGAGTACCGCCGCACTCCGTTCGGGCTCTACATGAGCCGGCCGGTGGTGGGCCGGGCGTCCGCGTGGTGGATCGAGTCGTGGCTGCTGCCCGACCTCGGGCTCGTGGTCACCGACTGGCAGTGGAACCCCGGGCACGAGCGCGAGCAGGACTTCTACCTCGACGTCGCCCGCATCGAGCCGGGCGAGGGCACGTGGCGGACCACCGACCTCTACCTCGACCTCGTGGTCAAGCGGGGCCTCTGGACCGAGGTGCTCGACGTCGACGAGTTCGTCGAGGCCGTGGCCGGCGGGCTGATCGACACCGCGACGGCGGAGTGGGCGCTGCACCGCTGCCACACGACCGTGGCCGCGCTGGCGGCGCACGGCCACGACCTGGACGCCTGGCTCGCGGAGCACGGCGTGGTCCTCACCTGGCAGGGGCCGGGCGAGGAGGTGCGGCCAGCGGGCTGACCGCCCCCGACGGCGCCGGCGGCGGGCTCAGATCGTCGGCACGGGCCGACCTGCCCGGGGCCACCGCGGGCGCGGTGCTCAGGCGATCAGCCCTGTCCGGCGCCCCGCGGGCGCCGCGCTCAGGCGATCAGCGCGGCCAGCAGGCCCTGCTGCTCCGCCGTGGTGGTCGAGGTCGGCGTCGAGGTCCGCGTGGTCGTGGTGGTCGTGCTGGTCGGTGAGGCCGAGGTCCGGGTGGTGGTCGGCGTGGTCGGGTCCGGGTCGCCCTCGTCCGTCGGCGTCGGCTTCGTGGTGGTCGGCTTCGGCGTCGTGGTCGTCGGCTTCGGCGTGGTCGTGACGACCGGGGGCGGCTCCACGGGGACCGGCGCCGGCGCGACCGGCTCCTGCGTGGTCGTGCGGGCGCGCGTGGTCGTCGTGCGCTTCTTCGTCGTGGTCGGGACGGGCTCCGCGGCCGCGACGGGCGGGGCGACGACCGGCGGCGGCGCCACGGTGGTGGTCACCGGCGGCGGCGTGGTGGTGGGCACCTGCGCCACGGGTGCGACGACGACGGGCGCGGGCTCGGCGGCGGCCGTGCCGATCGCGGTGACCCCGCCGAGGGCACCGACGGTCAGCACCGCGGCCGCGGCGGCACCGCTCGCACGGTTGGCCGCACCGGCCCGCCGGATGACGTCCTCGATCGCGGGCAACGAGACGCCCGCGGCCAGCTCGTCGTCGAGCCTGCGGAGCTCGTCCGCGCCGCGTCCCTCCGGACGCGTGCCGTACTGCACCGGGTTGGTCACCGGGCCTCCTCCTGGTCCGCGCCCTCGGTCGTGCTCTCGGTCGTGCTCTCGGTCGTCTTCGCGTCCCCGCCGGACCGCTCGTCGGCGTCGGCGCCGTCCCCGCGCATCGCGGGCGCCTCCGGGACGGCCACCACGGTCGCCGAGTCCACGTGCCCGGCCCGCTCGCCGGACTCGGGAGGCAGGAGCGGGACGCTCCCCAGCGCGGCCAGACCGGCCACGCCCTCCTCGATCAGGCTCCCCACCCGGTTGAGCCGCGCCTGCACGGTTCCCGGCGACACCCGCTCCAGCGCGGCGACCTCGCGGACGCCCATGCCGGCCATGTAGACCAGCACCGCCGTGCGCCGCTCGTCGGCCGGGACCCGGGCGAGGGTGCGCAGCACGGCCGCCGTGCGCGGGTCGAGGCCCGCCTGCTCCTGCACCGGCGCACCGCGCAGCCCCAGGCGCGCGGCGAGACGCCGCCAGGTGCTCGCCGAGGACCGCACCGCGACCCGGCGCACCCACGCCTCGGCGTCGCCCTCGCGGATCTCCGACCAGCGGCGCCAGGCGCGGGAGTAGGCGTCCTGCACGAGGTCGTGGGCGGTGCCCGAGTCGAGGGTGATGGCGAAGAGCTGACCGACCAGCCGCGGGTAGTGCGCCTCGAGATGGGCGCCGAAGTCCGCGCGCAGCCCGCTCGGCGCGACCGACTCCGCGGAGAGGTCCCGCTCGACGACGGAGCCGTCGGCGGCGCTGTCCGGGGTGCTGCCGCCCGGGGTGCTGCCGCCCGGGGTGCTGCTGTCCGGGGTGCTGCCGTCCGAGGTGCTGTCGTCCGGGGTGGCGCCCTCCGGGGTCGCACCGTCCGCGACGACGCCGTCCGGCGCGCTCTCCTCCGGATCGGCCGGAGCGGGCTCCTGGTCGACCTGTGCGCTCACCCTCCGCCCCTTCGTCGCCCGGCTGCCTCCCGGCCGGGCCCCGCCGGGTCCGGCCACCGTTCCCCGCCGCGGGCGTCACCCGCCGTCACGGTCCTGCCCGCGTATCGCGCGGACCCGGTCCCCCGTTACAGCGAACCCCGACCCGGAATACGCCCGATCAGCCTAGTACGGCGGCGCCCAACCGGTGGACGCGGCCCACTGCTCGGCCCGGGGCAACGCGGCGTCGAACCACGGCTCCTTGCGCTCGACGTACCGGGTGGCGTCGGCGTCGCCGGCGAACTCGGCCGCGGCAGCCCGCTTGACCTGCAGGTACTCCGCCCGCGCCGCCTCGTCCGCCCGGAGCCAGTCGCGGAACAGCAGCGCGTAGCGCCAGCCGGGCGAGCCGTGCGGGCGCACGTGCAGGTGCACCCGCTGCGCCGGGTCCGCGCCGGCGAAGTAGCGCTTCCGCCAGTGCTCCGGGTCGGGGTCGGCCGGCTTCGGGTTGTCCTGCGTGATCCCGGGGATACGGATCAGGCCGATCGCGCGCAGCGGCTCGTCGAGGGTGTCGGCGTCGTCGAGCGAGGCGACCGCGAGCTGCAGGTCCGTGACGTCCTTCGCGGGCAGCCCGGGCACCGCGGTCGATCCGATGTGCTCCACCCCCCGGCCGTGCTCCCCCGCCGCCCGGGCGACCCGCGCGGCCAGGCGCGCACCCCGGTCCTGCCAGCCCGGCTCCGGGTCGACCAGGACCGGGGCTCCCCCGCGGACCGCGCGCCCGAGCCGGACGTTCTCCTCGAGGGGCACCAGGCGGTCGTGCCAGAGCCTGTCGACCCGGGCCCGCAGCTCCTCCTGGGAGCCGTCGTTGTGCAGCACCGCGTCGGCGACCGCCAGCCGCTCGGAGTCCGACGACTGCTTCGCGATCCGGGCCCGCGCGTCCTCCTCGGTCATCCCGCGGCTCTCCACGAGCCGGCGCACGCGCACCTCGGCGTCCGTGTGCACGACCACGACCAGCGGGAACCGGGTCGCGTTGCCCATCTCGACCAGCAGCGCGGCGTCGTGCACCACGACGGCGCCGGGTCCGGCCGCGGCGACCAGCTCGGCCTGCCGCCGGGCGATCAGGGGGTGGGTGATGCCGTTGAGCACGGCGAGCTGGGCGTCGTCGCCGAAGACGATCGAGGCGACCCTCGGCCGGTCCATCTCGCCGTTCGGCCCCACGACCTCGGGCCCGAACGCCTCGGCGATCCGGGCGAGCCCCTCGGACCCCTTCGCGACGACCTCGCGGGCGATGAGGTCGGCGTCGACGAGGACCGCCCCCAGCTCCACCAGCCGCCGCGAGACCGTCGACTTGCCCGCCCCGATACCGCCCGTCAGCCCGATCTCCAGCACGGGGACGACCGTACCTGCGGGTGGATCACCGGGCGGCGGCCACCGGCGACACCGCCTTCGGGGGCGTGGTGGTCGAGGGCGCGCTCGCGGGCGCCGGCGGCGCGCTCGTCTCCGGTGGGGCCGGTTGGGTCGCGCCGTCCTTGGGCAGCACGCGCAGCGCGAGGTCGACGAGCCGGTCGACGGGGGCGCCCGGGGCTCGCGCGGCCGCCGGGAGCACGAAGGTCAGCGTGTCCACGCCGTAGACGACGGCGAGCACGGTTTCGGTCCCCCGCTCGACCGCGACCGCGGGCGCGGCCCCGATCGACAGGTCCCGGGACTGCCCGTCCGACCGCTCGGCGTTGGTGTTGAGCTGCCACTGCCGCTTCGCCGCCGCGGCATCGCCGTAGCGCCCGATGTTGATGTCCAGCAACGTGTTCCCGCCGCCCTGGCCGCTCGCGGAGTAGCGGCAGCCGACGCGCTCGGTGCGGCCGACCGACGGCTCCGGGACGCCGCGGATGGTGCGCAGCGCGGTGGACCCGATGGGACGGGCGAAGAGGGCGCCGAGATCGTCCGGAGCGAGCAGGGAGCCGCAGTCGTCCGGAAGGGCGATCTTCGTGGCGGTGGCGCCCGACCCCGCCGCCGCCGACTCGGTGAAGGTCGGCACGGGCAGCGACTCCTCGCCGGTCGCGGTCGAACAGGCGGTCAGCACACCCAGCCCGACGGCCAGCATCGCCATCACACGCCCCCCGACCCGCATGGATCAACCGTAGATCCCCTTACATGATCGACACACGTGGCGCGCCCGGGGCGTCACGGAACGCAGCCCGATCGTGATCCGCGCGACACCCGGTGGAGTACCCCCGGACGCGGGGAGGGGCCCCGGCGCGCGGCGCCGGGCGGGGCGGCGTGCCGGGC
>NZ_JBEZDN010000157.1:0-16597 GCF_040648315.1 Pseudonocardia sp. NPDC049154 | reverse complement strand
CGCATGCGGACCTCCCCCGACTCGACCGCGCCCGGCGGTCCGGCCTGCGCCGAACCCAACCTGTAACCGAACGGCGCGAGGCCCGCCGGCCCGGCCGGCACCTCGCCCGCCGGATCGGGCCGGCGCCCGTCGGACAGCCGGTTCCCGGCTCCCGTCACCGCGGTCGACCTGGCCCGGCTCGTGCCGGCGGGTACCGGCGCGGCACCCCAGGGTCACGGTGCCCCGGTCGCGCCGGCCCCCGGTCCGTCCGACGCGGGCGACCGCCCCGTCCCTGCTGAGCCCGCCGGCGGCATCCCCGAGCGGGGCGACGAGCTCGCCGCACCACCGTCGACGGCCCGCACCGGGACGGACCGGAGCACGCCGGACCCCAGCAGGTCGGACCACGGCGAGATCGACCGGAGCGAGACCGACCCGGCCGGGTCCGAAGCGTCCGAGCTCGCCGGCCTCGCCGGCCTCGCCGACCGTCCCGGCCTGAGCGCCGTGGACTGGTTCGCCCCCGTCACCCCCGGCAGCCCGCCCCCGCTCCGCCGCCGGGTCGTGGCCGAGCCGGAGGAGCCACATCCGCACGTCGGGCTGCCGCGCCGCCCCTGAGCAGTCGCCCGGTGCCCCCGCGCGGAGCCCGGTGGCCCGCGGGTGCCAGCGGAAAACCCGTCGGGCCCGACCTCTAGCATCGGGGCACCAACCCGCACGGCTCTCCTGGAGGCACCTCGTGTCCGCTGTCCCCGCCCCGCCCGCGTCCGCGCCGATCCTGGTGCCGGCCGGGACCACGGCGGGCGCCCGGATCCGGGAGGGCGGCCTGCCGACCAGCGGGCCGCAGGCGGTCGTCGTCGTGAAGGACGCCGAGGGCACCCTCCGCGACCTGGCCTGGGCCCCGGAGGCCGACGCCGAGGTCGTCCCGGTCACCGCGGACTCCGACGAGGGCCGCAGCGTGATCCGGCACTCCGCGGCGCACGTGCTCGCGCAGGCGGTCCAGCAGCTGTACCCGGAGGCCAAGCTCGGCATCGGCCCGCCGATCACGGACGGCTTCTACTACGACTTCGACGTGGAGAAGCCCTTCACTCCGGAGGACCTGAAGAAGCTCGAGTCGGCGATGAAGAAGATCGTCAAGTCCGGCCAGCGCTTCTCCCGCCGCCGCTTCGACTCGCTCGACGAGGCCCGCAAGGAGCTGGCCGACGAGCCGTACAAGCTCGAGCTGATCGACCTCAAGGGCACCGGCACCGAGGCGGACGACGAGGTCATGGAGGTCGACGCCACCGGCGAGCTGACCGTCTACGACAACGTCCACGCCCACACCGGCGAGACCGTCTGGTCCGACCTCTGCCGCGGCCCGCACCTGCCCACCACGAAGTACATCCCGGCGTTCACCCTCACCCGGACCGCCGCGGCGTACTGGCGGGGCAGCGAGAAGAACCCGCAGCTCCAGCGGATCTACGGCACCGCGTGGGAGTCGCAGGAGGCGCTCGACGCGTACCTGGAGCGCGTCGCCGAGGCCGAGCGCCGCGACCACCGTCGCCTGGGCGCCGAGCTGGACCTGTTCTCGTTCCCGGACCAGATCGGCTCCGGCCTCGCGGTCTTCCACCCCAAGGGCGGCGTGATCCGCAAGGAGCTGGAGGACTACTCCCGGCGCCGGCACGAGGAGGCGGGGTACGAGTTCGTCAACACCCCGCACATCACCAAGGGGCAGCTGTTCCGCACCTCGGGCCACCTCGAGTGGTACGAGGAGGGCATGTACCCCGGCATGATCCTCGACGAGGAGCTCAACGCCGACGGGACCGTCCGCAAGCCCGGCCAGGACTACTACCTGAAGCCGATGAACTGCCCGATGCACAACCTGATCTTCGACGCGCGCGGGCGCAGCTACCGCGAGCTGCCGCTGCGGCTGTTCGAGTTCGGCACGGTGTACCGGTACGAGAAGTCCGGCGTGGTGCACGGCCTGACCCGGGCCCGCGGCTTCACCCAGGACGACGCGCACATCTACTGCACCGAGGAGCAGATGGAGGGCGAGATCGCCTCCCTGCTCGACTTCGTGCTGGGCCTGCTGCGCGACTACGGCCTCGACGACTTCCACCTCGAGCTCTCCACCCGCAACCCGGACAAGTCGATCGGCAGCGACGAGGACTGGGAGCGCGCCACGAACGTGCTGCGCAAGGTCGCCGAGGACACCGGCCTGACCCTCGTCGACGACCCGGGCGGCGCCGCGTTCTACGCCCCGAAGATCAGCGTCCAGACGAAGGACGCCATCGGCCGGAGCTGGCAGATGTCCACCATCCAGGTGGACCTGATGCTGCCGGACCGCTTCGATCTCGAGTACACGGCGTCGGACGGCTCCCGCAAGCGCCCGGTCATGATCCACCGCGCGCTGTTCGGCTCGATCGAGCGGTTCTTCGGCGTGCTGCTCGAGCACTACGCCGGTGCCTTCCCGGCGTGGCTGGCCCCGACCCAGGTCGTGGCGATCCCGGTCACGGACGAGCAGGTCCCGGCCGTCGAGGAGGTCGTCGCGCAGCTGCGGGCGAAGGGCGTGCGCGTCGAGCTCGACGCCGGGGACGACCGGATGCAGAAGAAGATCCGCACGCACACCCTGCAGAAGGTGCCGTTCCTGCTGCTCGCGGGCGCGCGGGACGTCGAGGCCGGTGCGGTGAGCTTCCGCTTCCGCGACGGCTCGCAGACCAACGGCGTGCCGGTGGCGCAGGCCGTCGAGGCGATCACGAGCTGGATCGCGAGCCGTTCCAACGTCAGCCCGACCGCGGAGACCTTCACCCCGTGACCGGTGTCGCCACGGGCCCGGGACGGACGCGTGACTAGGATCGACGGCGTGTCCGAGCCCGAGCGGGAAGCCCCGGAGATCGAGGGCATGCAGGGGGTCGGCACGCCGGACGGGTTCCGCAGGCTGTGGACCCCGCACCGGCTGGCCTACATCAAGGAGGCCGGCGAGGGCGGGTGCCCGTTCTGCCGGATCCCGTCCCTGCCCGACGCCGAGGGTCTCGTCGTGGCGCGGGGACGGAGCGTGTTCGCGCTGCTCAACCTGCATCCGTACAACCCGGGGCACCTGATGGTGCTGCCGTACCGGCACGTCGCCGACCTCGAGGACCTCACGGCCGCCGAGTCCGCCGAGCTCACGCTGTTCACCCAGCGGGCGATCCGGGCGATGAAGAAGGTCGCGGCGCCGCACGCGTTCAACACCGGGCTCAACCTGGGCACGGTCGCGGGCGGGTCGCTGGCCGAGCACCTCCACCAGCACGTCGTGCCCCGCTGGGGCGGCGACGCGAACTTCATCGCCGTCGTCGGGCAGACGAAGGTGATCCCGCAGCTGTTGTCCGAGACCCGCGACCTGCTCGCCGGGGCCTGGGAGCCGGACTGGGAACCCACGGGCGACACGGTGGCCACCGACGGCGCCCGCGAGCCCGACACGGGGAGTGACCGGCCGCGGGACTAGGCTGGTCATCCGCACCGCCGACCGCGGCGGGGCGCCGCACGAGACCGGCAGGAGTCGGCCCCACCCGATGCTGAACGTCGTCGCCCGAGTCCACGTCAACCGGGTCATCGACCCGATCGGCCGCGCGCTGGTCGGGCGTGGGATCACGCCGGATGTCGTGACGGTCGTCGGCACGGTCGGCGCGTCGGCGGCCGCCCTGTGGTTCCTGCCGCGCGGCGAGCTGATCGTCGCTCCCTTCGTGATCACGCTGTTCGTGCTGCTCGACCTGGTCGACGGCGCGATGGCCCGGGCCCGGGGGAGTGGCACCCCGTTCGGCGCGGTGCTCGACTCCACCTGCGACCGGATCGCCGACGGCGCGCTGTTCGCCGGGGTCACCTGGTGGTGCCTCGGCGTCGGTGAGGAGCGGGTGCTCGGGATCGCGGCGATGATCTGCCTGGTCTCGGCGCAGCTGATCTCGTACGTCAAGGCGCGGGCCGAGGGCGCGGGGCTGAACGCCGACGGCGGGCTGGTCGAGCGGGCCGAGCGGCTGATCGTCGTGCTGGTCGGGATCTTCCTGCAGGGCATCGGCGTGCCGTACGCGCTGCACGTACTGCTGTGGGCGCTCGCCGCGGCGTCGGTCTGGACCGTCGGCCAGCGGATCGTGCTGGTGTACCGCAGCGCACAGGCCCTGTCGGCCCGGTCGCAGGAACCTCCCTCGTGAACGTCGCGGAGCTCGGGTACACCGCGGCCTGGCGGCTGCTGCGGCACGTGCCGGCTCCCCTCGCCGAGGCCGGGTTCCGCGCCGGCGCCGACCTGGCCTGGCGGCGCGGGGGCGCGGGCGTCGAGCGGCTGCGCCGCAACCTGCGCCGGGTGCGGCCCACGGCGTCGGAGCCCGAGCTCGACCGGCTGGTCCGTGCGGCCCTGCGCAGCTACGCCCGCTACTGGCAGGAGGCCTTCCGGCTTCCCGCGCTCGACCGGGACGCGATCTACGCCCGGCACACCACCGCCACCGGTCTCGACGTCGCCATCGCGGCGATGCGGGAGGGCCGCGGGGTCGTCCTCGCGCTGCCGCACGTGGGGAACTGGGACGTCGCCGGCGTCTACGTGATCGAGGAGCTGCGCCGGCACGGGCTCCCCGCGGAGATGACCACCGTCGTCGAGCGGCTGCGGCCGGAGTCGGTGTACCGGCGGTTCGTCGGGTACCGGGAGTCGCTCGGCTTCGAGATCGTCGCGCAGGACGACGGGCGGCGCGCCCACCTGGCGCTGACCCGCCGGCTCCGGGCCGGCGGCCTGGTCTGCCTCGTCGCCGACCGGGACCTCACCGGCACCGGGGTCGACGTGCCCTTCTTCGGCGACACGATCCGGCTCCCGTCCGGCCCGGCCGCGCTCTGCGCCCTGACCGGGGCCCAGCTGCACGCCGCGGTGACCTACTTCCGTCCCGGCGGCTGGGGGGCCACGGTCTCACCGGCGATCGCGGTCCCGGACCGCGCCGCGGTGCCGAAGGCCACGCTCGAGCTGGCGCGCGCGTTCGAGGAGCACGTCGCCGCGCACCTCGAGGACTGGCACATGCTCCAGGAGCTGACACCGGGGAGCCGCCGGTGAGGATCGGCATCGTGTGCCCCTACTCGCTCGACGTACCGGGCGGGGTGCAGACGCACGTCGTCGAGCTGGCGCGGGCGTTGCGCGACCTGGGGCACGCGGTCTCGGTCCTCGCGCCGGCCGACGAGGACACCCAGGTCCCGGACTTCGTCACCTCCGCGGGCAAGGCGCTCGGCGTCCCCTACAACGGCTCGGTCGCGCGGGTGACCTTCGGCCCGGTGACCTACGCGCGGGCCCGGCGCTGGTTGGAGAGGAACGCGTTCGACGTCCTTCACCTGCACGAACCCACCACGTTCTCGATATCCGTGCTGGCCCTGCTCGCCGCCGAGGGCCCGATCGTCGCCACCTTCCACACCTCCACCGAGCGCTCCCGCACGCTGCACGCCTTCGGCGGGGTGCTCCGGCCGCTCATGGAGAAGGTCACCGCGCGGATCGCCGTGTCGTCGCTGGCGCGGCGGGTGCAGGTCGAGCACCTCGGCGGCGACGCCATCGAGATCCCCAACGGCGTCGACGTCGCCCGGTTCGCCGCCGGCCCGATGCTCCCCGGCTATCCGCGCACCCCGACGGTCGGGTTCGTGGGGCGCTTCACCGAGCCGCGCAAGGGGATGCCGGTCCTGCTCGAGGCGCTCCGGTCGCTCGACGCGCGGCTGCTCGTCGTCGGGCGGGGGGATCCGGCCGACCTGCGGCGCGAGGCCGGGCCGGTCGCCGACCGGCTCGACGTGCTCGGGGCGGTCGGCGAGGACACCAAGGCCGCGGCGTTGCGGTCGGTCGACGTCTTCTGCGCTCCCAACCTGGGCGGGGAGAGCTTCGGCATGGTGCTCACCGAGGCGATGGCCGCCGGCGCGCCCGTCGTCGCGAGCGACCTGGAGTCGTTCCGGCGGGTGCTGGGCGAGCCGTACCCCGCCGGGGTGCTCGTGCCCACCGGGGACGCCGGGGCGCTCGCCGGGGCCCTGCGCGGGCTGCTGGCCGATCCCGGGCGCCGGGCGGACCTCTCCGCGGCCGGGCGCGCGCGGGCCGCCGACTTCGACTGGCCGGTCGTCGCGGCGCAGGTGCTGCAGGTCTACCAGGCGGCGGTCGCCGCGGACCCGCGGCAGGTCGTCGCCGGCCGGGAGGCCTACCCCGGGGGTGCGGCGTGAGCTGGGCCCTGGTGCTGCTCCTGGTCGTCGTGGTGGGCGTCGTCGTGGCGGTCACGGTGCTGTGTGTGGCACGGAGCCGCCGGCTCGACCGGCTGCACCAGCGCACCGACGCGGCACGCGTCGGGCTCGAGCGGTCGCTGGCCCGCCGGGCGGAGGTGGCGGTCCGGGTCGCCGAGGTGCTCGACGCGCCGCGGGCCGGACCCGGCAGCGTCCCCGCGGCGCTCGACGAGGCCGCCCGCGCCGCCGGCGCCGGAACCGTCCGCGGCCTGCCCCGGCGCAGCGAGGACGGCATCGAGGCGCGCGAGATCGTCGAGAACGCGCTGTCCCGGGCCCTCGGTACCGTCGACCGGACGCGGCTCGACCCGGCGCTGCGGTCGGAACTGGCGGACGCCGAGCGGCTCGTCGTCCTGGCCCGGCGGGTGCACAACGACGCGGTGCGGGACACCCTCGATCTGCGGTCGCGCCGGCTCGTCCGGTGGTTGCGGCTGCACGGCACCGCGCCGCTGCCCGGGTACTTCGAGATCGCCGAGTCGGTGGCGGGACCCGCCGGCGCGGTGCGGCCGGTCGCGCGGCCGGTGCTGCGGCCCACCGACCCGGTCGGCTGACGGGCGGCTGAGGGGTGCGCCACCTGCGGGCGTGACGGCCCCGGGGCGACGCGTACCATCGGCGGACGGGCCGCCGACCAGCGGCGGCAGCATGCCCGGGTTCGCGGGAACCGTACCGAGAAGGAGCACCGAAAGTGTCGTCCGAGCAGGCCCAGACCGACACCGCCGCCGGCACCGCCAGCACCGAGCTCGGCACGGCCCGCGTCAAGCGCGGCATGGCCGAGATGCTCAAGGGCGGCGTGATCATGGACGTCGTCACGCCGGAGCAGGCGAAGATCGCCGAGGACGCCGGCGCCGTCGCCGTCATGGCGCTCGAGCGCGTGCCCGCGGACATCCGCGCGCAGGGTGGCGTGGCGCGCATGTCGGACCCCGACATGATCCAGGGGATCATCGAGTCGGTCTCGATCCCGGTGATGGCCAAGGCGCGCATCGGGCACTTCGTCGAGGCGCAGGTGCTGCAGTCCCTCGGCGTCGACTACGTCGACGAGTCCGAGGTGCTCACCCCGGCCGACGAGGCGCACCACATCGACAAGTGGGCGTTCACCGTGCCGTTCGTGTGCGGCGCGACCAACCTGGGCGAGGCGCTGCGCCGCATCTCCGAGGGCGCGGCCATGATCCGGTCGAAGGGCGAGGCCGGCACCGGCAACGTCGTCGAGGCGACCCGGCACATGCGCCAGATCCGCGGCGACATCCGCCGGCTCGGCACCCTGGACGAGGCGGAGCTGTTCATCGCGGCCAAGGAGCTGCGCGCGCCGGTGCAGCTGGTGGCCGAGGTGGCCAAGGCCGGCAAGCTGCCGGTCACGCTGTTCACCGCGGGCGGGATCGCGACCCCGGCCGACGCGGCGATGATGATGCAGCTCGGCGCCGAGGGTGTGTTCGTGGGCTCGGGCATCTTCAAGTCCGGCGACCCGGCGCAGCGCGCCGCGGCGATCGTCAAGGCCACCACGTTCTACGACGACCCGGACGTGATCGCGAAGGTCTCGCGCGGGCTGGGCGAGGCGATGGTCGGAATCAACATCCCGGACCTGCCGGCCGAGCAGCGCTACGCCGCGCGCGGTTGGTGAGCTGACACCTCGCCGGACGCCCCGCCTCGTGCGGGGCGTTCGGCGTTCTCGGGGTCGCCCGCGTCCGGGCACAGAGGGTGGTCACGGCGTCGGCGGTCCTGTGCGGGTCGGCGATCTGCTGACCTGCTGGGATCACTCGATCGTGCCGCCCCATCTCTGCCGGACGTCGGTGGCTGCCGCTTGTCGCTCTGTGTGAACCGGAAACCGCGAATCGTACAAACCTCCGCCTACGCACGGTGTCACCCGGTGCGGTTCAGACGTCGCACGACGTGGTGAACCAGAGCCACTCGGTGACTGTGTGCGTTCTAGGGTCCTTGTGACGGCTGGGATTCGAGTGGTGGAGGAGTCGGATGAGGCGATACGTGACCATCGGCGGCATCGTCGCCACGGCGATGATCGCGGGCTCGGTGGCGGCGTTCGCGGCGCCGACGGCCCCGCTTCCGGCGGGCTGCACGCCCCCGCCCGCGGCGGCCGCGCCCGCCGATCTCGGCACGGGACGGGGGAGCGGGAGCACGGGCGCCGCGCCGCAGGAGACGAGCGGTGACAGTGCGGACTCGGCCGGGGGGCAGGGCTCGACCGGGGGGCAGGGCTCGACCGGGGTGCCGGGCAGTGCGGGGACGCAGCCCGGGGGGAGTGGTTCCGGAGGCAGCGGGTCCCGTGACGACGGATCGGGCGGATCCGCTGGTACCGGGTCCGGTGACGACGGGTCGGGCGGTGGCGCCGGCTCGGGTGGTGGGGACGGCTCCGGCGGCTCGGACGACCACGGCTCGGGTGGTCAGGGGTCCGATGGCTCGGGTGGTCAGGGGTCCGACGACCACGGATCCGACGATCAGGGTTCGGTCCGGGGTGACGACCACGGTTCGGGCGGCCCGGACCACGGCGACTCCGACGAGCAGGGCTCGGGCGACCACCGCGGCTCCGGCGACCCGGGCGGCGACGACTCCGATTCCGGCGACTCACACTCCGACGACCACGGCGGTTCCGGCAGCGGTTCGGACACGGGTGGTACGGACGGCTCCGGTGGGTCGGACGGCTCCGGTGGGGCGGGTGGCTCCTCCGGTGGGTCAGGTGGGTCCGACGGTTCGGACTCGGGCGAGCACGGCGACTCCGGCAGCCCGTCGGACGAGGGTGCACCGGCGGCTCCCGCAGACCCGGATGCGGGCGTTGCAGGTGGTTCCGCGTCGGCAGGCCCTACCGCACCGCAGGCCGGCGAGCCGGGTGCGGGCGCTCCGGGGGCCGGCCTGGTCCCGGACCCGGCGGCCGCCCCGTGCCCGGCCGACGCGGGTGCGGACTCCAGCGCGGCGGTGATGCACGACTGGGGTCAGCCGAACCGCGTCGACGAGTTCGACGGCACCTCGCTGAGCGACGAGTGGGAACCCTACGACGGCGCAGGCCACAACGGCGCCGGCCGTCGCTCGCCCGGCGCGTTCTCGGTCAAGGACGGCGTCCTCACCGTCACCGGCACCCCCGACGGCACCACCGGCGGGATGGCCTGGGGCAAGGGCCAGCAGTACGGCCGCTGGGAGGGCCGGGTGAGGGCGCCCGCCGCCGACCCGAGCTACCACGCGCTCCTGCTGCTGTGGCCCGACGCGGAGAACTGGCCCGTCGGCGGCGAGGTCGACTTCATGGAGATGTCGGACTCGAAGCGCCGGTCCACGGACATGTTCCTGCACTACGGCGAGGACAACCAGCAGGTCCAGGGCAGCGTGGACGTCGACGCCACCCAGTGGCACGACTGGGCGGTCGAGTGGACCCCCGACCACATCGCCGCCTTCGTCGACGGCAAGGAGTGGTGGCGCACGGACGACACCTCGATCCTGCCGCCCGGCCCGATGCACCTCACGGTCCAGCTCGACTGGTTCCCGGAGGGCGGCGGCGACGTGAAGCAGTCGGAGATGCAGATCGACTGGATCAAGCAGTACCCGCTCAGTGGCACCGAGGTCGCGGAGGGCGAGGGCGCGCACGCGAAGGACCTGGCGCACGACGCCGCCGGCAAGGCCGTGGAGGGCGCCTCCGACGTCGTCCGCGCACCGGTCGCGGGCGCAGTCGGCGCAGCCGAGGGGGTCGCGGACCGCGCGACTGCCACCGCGGAGGGTGCTGTGGATACGGCGAGGGAGGCGGTCGAGGCCGTGGTGCCGCAGGGCCGACTGACCGAGGGCGCCCCGGACGCCCTGCTCGGCCCGGCCGGCGTCGACCCGGGGCCGACCGACACCTCGGACCCGAGGCGCGGGTTGGTGCCGGACGCGGTCCGCGCGGGCTGACCGCGCAGGGGAGCGGCCGTCCGACCCGGGCGGCCGCTTCGCGGCGTCCCGGTCTCCCGAGATCGCCGACCCGGTCGCCCGGAACTGCCGACTCGCGGTACCGGAACTGCCGACTCGCGGGCGGCGGCAGCGCGACTCGCGGTGCGGGACGTGCCGGCGAGTGGGGAGGGTTACACGTACTCCATCACCAGCACCGCGGCGGTGCCGGGTTCGAGGGCCTGGTAGGCGTGGGGGCGGTCGCCGGGGAAGCAGGCGTAGTCCCCGAGGCCCAGCTCCACCTCCTCACCCTCCGGCCCCGCCAGCCACCGCCCCGCCGTGACGACCATGTGCTCGGTCGTGCCGGGGATGTGCGCCTGCGCGGTGCGGGCCGGGCCGGGCTCGGCGGTGATCACGTGCAGGTCCCGGCGGGCCCCGGGCGGACAGGCGGCGAGCAGGGTGCCGGTGAAGGGCGAGTGCTCGCTGGGGATCACGACGCCCTCTCCGGCCCGCACCACCCGCACGGCCCGCGCGGGCGGGTCGACCAGCCGGGAGAACGGGACGTCGAGTACGACGGCGATCGCCCACAGCGTCTCGACGCTCGGGTTCCCCGCCCCGGCCTCGAGCTGCGACAGGGTCGACTTCGCGATCCCGGCCCGCCGCGCGAGCTCGCCGAGCGACAGCTCGCGGCGGGTCCGCTCGCGCCGCACCGCAGAGGCGATGGCCGCGAGCGGCGTCCCCTCCGTTCGGTTCATCGGTCTCCCTATTCGGTTTGACGAACGCCTCGATGGTGTTCATCCTATCGGCCATGTGTTCGGCGCGGCGAACGGCCCTGGAACGCGGCGATCTCCGGGACGCCCTGGCGCTCGGGGCGGCGATCACGGTCGTCGGGATGTCCTTCGGCGCCCTGGCGGCAGCCGCCGGGGTGCCGCCGGTGCTGACCGTGGCCATGTCGGTGCTGGTCTTCGCGGGCGGCTCGCAGTTCCTCGCGGTCGCGGTGGTCGCCGCGGGCGGGGCGCCGATCGCCGCAGTAGCGGCCGGGCTGCTCCTCAACGTGCGGCACCTGCCGTTCGGGCTGGCGATCGGCGACCTCGCGGGCCGGACGCTCCCTGCCCGGCTCCTCGGCGCCCACATCCTGATCGACGAGAACGTCGCCTTCGCCCGGGCGCGGGGGAGCGGCCCGCGGGCCCGCGCGGCCTACCGGACGTGCGGGGCGCTGCTGTTCACCGGATGGAACGCCGGAACCGTCGTCGGCCTGCTCGCCGGGTCGGCGGTGCCGGACCCCGCGTCGTTCGGGGTCGACGCGGCCTTCCCGGCCGCCCTGCTCGCGCTCCTGCTGCCCTCGCTGCGCGCGCCCGACGCCCGGCGGGTGGGCCTCGGCGCGGCCGTCGTCGCGCTCGCCGCCACGCCCTTCCTCCCACCCGGGTTGCCGGTCCTGGTCGCGCTGCTGGCCCTGGTTCTCGCCGGCCGGACGGAGGCGGAGCGATGACCTGGGCCGCAGTCCTCGCCCTGGCCGCCGGCACCTACCTCGTGCGGCTCGCCGGCATCCTGTTGCGCGACAAGGTCACGCTCCCGCCGCGGCTGGCCCGGCTCACCGACCTCGGTGCGACCGCCCTGCTGGTCGCCCTGGTCGCGACGGCCGCGCTGACCGAGGCCGGCGGGTTCGCCGGCTGGGCCCGCCCCGCGGGCGTCCTCGTCGGTGGGGTGGCGGCGTGGCTGAAAGTGCCGTTCGTGCTGGTCGTGGTGTTGGCCGCGGGAACCACGGCGGGGCTGCGCGCCCTCGGGGTCGCCTGACTCGCACGATCGGGACGGAGCCGCGAGACTGCGCCCGTGCCGCGCCCGCTCGCCCCGCTCCTCGCCTGGCTCCTGGTCCTCGCCGCCGGTGTCGCCGCCGTCGTCACGATCCTCCCGCCCACGCCCGAACACGACGCCGCCGCGACCGGGCCGTCGGCCGCCCGGGCCTTCGCCGACGTGGAGCGGATCGCCGTGCGCCCGCACGTCGCCGGCTCGCCCGCCAACGACGCCGTCCGCGAGTACGTGCTGACGACCCTGCGGGACGTGGGGTTCGCGCCGCGGGTGCAGGACACGGTCGGCGTCGACGCCGGATCCCTCGGCGACGGGACCGCGGCCGCCGCCCGCGTCCGCAACGTGATCACGACGGTGCCGGGGACGTCGCCGACCGGGCGGGTGTTCCTCGTGGCGCACCACGACTCCGTCCAGTCCGGCCCCGGTGCCAACGACGACGGCGCGGGCACGGCGACCCTGCTCGAGACGGCCCGGTGGCTGCGGGCCCACCCGCCGCGCAACGACGTCGTCCTCGTCTCGACGGACGCGGAGGAGGCCTGCCTGTGCGGGGCGGAGGCGTTCGTGGCGGAGGCGCCGGAGGCGGCCGACGGCGGGGTGGTGCTCAACGTCGAGGCCCGCGGCACGTCCGGCCCCGTGATCATGTTCGAGACCACCCCGGGCAACGGCGCCGTGGTGCGGGAGTTCGCGGCCGCGGCCCCGCACCCCGTCGCGACCAGCTTCGCGGTGGAGGTCTACCGGATCCTGCCGAACGACACCGACTTCAGCCCCTTCCGCGACGCCGGCCGCTTCACCGGGCTGAACAGCGCGTACATCGACGGCAGCGCGGCCTACCACGGGCCGCAGGACGTCCCGGCGCGGATGGACCTCGGGTCGCTGCAGATGCACCTCGACAACACGACGGCGCTGGTGTCGCGGCTCGGGGCCGCGGATCTCGCCGCCGTGCGGGCGGGGTCCGCCGACGCGACGTACTTCCCGGTCGTGGGCCATCTCGTCCGCTACCCGGACGCACTGGTCGTGCCGCTCGCGGTCCTCGCCGTCGTCGCGGTCGCGGGCTTCGCCCTGGTCGCGCTCCGCCGGGGCCGGACGACGCGGCGGCGGCTGCTGGTCGGGGCGGCCGCCGGGCTGGTCCCGCTCGTCGTCGCGCCGGCGCTCGCCCAGCTCGCGTGGCTCGGGCTGACGGCGCTGCGGCCGGGTTACGCGGCGCTGCGCGACCCGTGGCAGCCGGGCTGGGACCGGATCGCCCTGGCCTGCCTGGTCGCGGCCGTGGTGCTGGCGTGGTTCGCCCTGCTGCGCAACCGGACCGGGACGACGGCGCTGTCCGTCGGCGGGCTGACCTGGCTCGCGGTGCTGGGCGTGGTCCTTGCGGTGGTGGCCCCCGGCGGCTCGTACCTGACCGCGCTCCCGGCGCTCGCGGGCGGCGTCGCGGGCATCGTCGGCGGCCGGATCGCCGCGGCCCTGGCGGGGGTGGTCGCCGTGCTGGTCCTGGTCCCGACGGCCGTGTTGTTCCTGCCGGCCCTGGGCCTGTCCGTCGCCGCCGTCCCGGCCTTCGTGATGGCGCTGCTCGGCCTCGCGCTCGTCCCGCTGCTGGACCTCCTGCCGATCCCGCGGCTGCCCCCGGCCGTGGCCCTGGCGGCCGCGCTCGTCCTCGGCGTCGCGGGCTTCGCGCGCAACGCCTTCGACGCCACGCAGCCCGCCCCGAGCCAGCTGATGTACCTGCTCGACGCCGACGCGCGCACGGCCCGCTGGGTCAGCGCCGAAGCCCGCCCCGGTCCGTGGACCGCCGGCTACCTCGACGGCCGCGAGGAGCTCGACCTCCCCGGGTTCGGGGGTGCCTACGCGACCGGCCCGGCGGTGCCGGCGGACCTGCCGCCCGCGACCGTGACCGCGAGCCGCGAGGGCCGGACGGTCACCGCACGGATCAGCCCGCAGCGCGCGGTCCGGTTCGTGGCGCTGCGCAGCGAGGGCGGCGTGATCAGCGCGGCCGAGATTCGCACAGGCGTGGCGGGCACGCCCGCGCCCGTCCGCGACGGCCGCCTCGACCTGCTGTTCCATGCCCCGCCGCCCGAGGGCCTGGAACTCCGCCTCACCCTGGCGGAAGGCGCCGACGAGCCCGCCGGGGACCTGCGTCTGCAGGTCACCGACGGGACCGACGGGCTCGACGGGCTGCCCGGCTTCCGGGCCCGGCCGCCGGACGTCGGCGTGGCGGGCAGCCACACGAGCGAGCTCGTCGCGGTGACGGCCGCGCACCCGCTCTGACCCGGGGCGAGGGACCCGGCGGGTGAAGGACCCCGTCAGGCGAAGTCGACGGTGACGCAGCCGACGCGGTCGCCGGCGGTCCCGGCCTTGCCCGGCTCGGTCGCCGTCTTCATCGCGTGGATCACGACGGACTGCGGCGCGGCCTGGTCGGTGAACGCCCACTGGGCCTGCGTCGCGGTGACCGAGGCGGCGCCCTGCGCGTCCGTGGTGAAGTCCAGCCACACCTCGTTCTGCGGGTTGGCGTAGGCCGGGTCGACGCTCGGGCTCACCGGGTCGGCGACGTGCTGGAAGTGCGCCCCGGAGTCCGCGGCGGCGGGGCCGCACGGCTTCTGGTGGGCGTGCGAGCCGTAGGTGCGGTTCGGCACCAGGCCCGTGACCGCGAGGGTGACGGTCGAGCTGGTGCCCTCGGTCGACGACGTGACCTTCGCCGTGGCGCCGGCCGGCACCAGCTCGGGGTTGTAGGTGATCGCGTCGCCCGTGGTGGCGAACGTCGCCTCCACGGCGACGTCGTCCTCGGCCGAGCCGCCCGCGGCCGGGGCCGCCGGGGCCGTCGGGGCCGCCGGGGCCGTCGTCGCGGCCGGCGTGCCGGTCTCGGTCGAGGGCGCCTGGGACGGCGACGAACAGCCGACGAGCGCGACGGACAGGACGGCCAGCGCCGGGAGGACGAGGCGGTGGAGGGTGCGTGGTGGGACCATGAATCAGACATACCCCACGGGGGTGTGATCATCGGGTACCGCCGCGCCGGGTAGCCCGATCGTGGAGCCGGAGGTCCGGCGTGCGGGGACGAGCGGTCCGGCCGGTGATCGGGGACGATCGGGCCGTGCGAGTTCTCGTGATCGGTGCGACCGGCTACGTCGGCACGCGGCTGGTGCCGCGACTGCTCTCGGAGGGGCACGCCGTCCGCTGCCTCGTGCGGTCGCCGGAACGGCTGGCGCGGACCGGGTTCGCCGACCGGGTGGAGGTCGTGCGGGGGAGCGTCGGCGACGCCGCCCCGACCGGGAAGGCGTGTCGCGGCGTCGACGCCGTCGTCCACCTCGTGCACTCCATGGACGGCCCGGACTTCGCCGACCGCGACCGGGTCGCGGCGCAGACGCTCGCCGCGGCGGCCGAGGCCGGGGGCGTGCGGCGGATCGTCTACCTGGGCGGGCTGCAGCCCACCGGCGAGGCCACCTCCGCCCACCTCGGCTCGCGGAACGAGGTCGGCGAGATACTCCTGGCCGGCGCGGTGCCCGCCGCGGTGCTGCAGGCCGGGATCGTCGTCGGCCGCGGGTCGGCGAGCTTCGAGATGATCCGGCACCTCGCCGAGACGGTCTTCGGCGGCCCGCCGGTCCTCCCGTTGCCGGACCAGGCGTGGAACCGCGTGCAGCCGATCGCGATCGACGACGTCCTGTACTGGCTGACCGCCTGCCTGCGGCTGCCGCCGGAGGTGAACCGGGCGTTCGACGTCGGCGGGCCCGACGCGCCCAGCTACGCCGAGATGCTGCGCGGGTACGCCCGTGAAGCCGGGCTCGCCCGCGCCCTGACCCTCCCGGTGCCGGTCGCCGCGCCGCGGCTGGGCGCCCGGGCGATCGAGGCGCTCACCCCGGTCGACCGGGAGCTCGCCGGGCCGCTGCTCGAGTCGATGGCCTACGACCTCGTCTGCCGCGAGTCGGACCTGTCCGCGCTGGTCGGGGACCCGCCCGGCGGTCGGACGCCGTACCGCGAGGCGGTGCGCCGGGCCCTCGCCGAGGAGGGGTCCGCGGGCGGGGCGGCCACCGACCCGGAGGGGTCCGGCCCGCCCGCGCTGACCGGCCGGCACGTCGAGGAGGTCGACGCGCCGCCGGAGGTCCTGTGGTCCGTGGTCGCGGGGCTGGGCGGCGACGAGGGCTGGCACACCGTGCCCGGGGCCTGGGCGTTGCGGCAGCGGCTCGACGGCCTGGTCGGCGGCGTCGGGCTGCGGCGCGGCCGCCCCGAGCGGCTCGAGCCGGGGGCGCCGGTCGACTGGTGGCGGGTCGAGGAGGTCGACCAGGGGCGCGCCCTCGCCCTGCGCGCGGAGACCCGGCTGCCGGGCGTCGCGCGGCTGCGGATGACGGTCGAACCGGCCGGCCGCGGCGCGAGCCGCTACACCCAGACCGTCACGTTCCGTCCCCGGGGGCTCGCGGGGCGCGTCTACTGGTACGCCCAGAAGCCGGGGCACGACCTGGTCTTCGGCGTGATGGCCCGCATGATGGCCTTCGAGGCGGAGCGCCGCGCGGAGCAGCGCCGGCGGCCGAACGGCCGAGGCTGATCATCCGGGGCACCGCGATCCGCACCGAGATCGTTGCGCCTGCATCTTTCGTTACCACCGCGTAGCGTGAGATTTCCCGGATTGACCGGGCGCGGGCGTCACCGAGAGCATTCGCCGCAGCCGTCCGCTCCCCGCAACGGCTGCGCCCGACCGGACCGACCCCCGACGGTCCGGCGGGTCCGCCACGAGCCGTCGCGAGCGGCGCCCGCAGGCGCC
>NZ_JBEZDN010000156.1:0-16836 GCF_040648315.1 Pseudonocardia sp. NPDC049154 | reverse complement strand
TGGTCGCTATGGCGACCATCGCCACTCACGAGCGGATCAGCCGGCCCGCGCGGCCAGGGCCTCGTCGAGCAGGCGGTCGTAGCCGTCGGCCAGCTCGGACAGCGCCGCGGTCGTGTCGCCCCGGAAGACCGGCCCGTGCATCAGGGCGAGCGCCTCGGGACGCAGGTCGGCGAGCGCCCGGACGGCGGGTCCGGTGCCCGGGGTCAGGGCGGTCGCGTGGAACACCGACTCCGCCGCGAGGGCCGGCCCCACCGGGTCGGTCTCGGTCAGGGCGGGGCCGCGGCCGGTCGAGGTGAACAGGTCGCCGCAGAGCAGCGTCCCGGTGGTCTCCTCGAAGAGCAGCCCCGACTCCCAGCCGTGCGGCACGTGCGAGGTGTCGATCCAGCGCACCCGCCGCCCGCCGAGCTCGAGCGTCTCGCCGTCGGCGAGGGCGCGGGGCGGACGGTCGGCGAGGTCGTTGAGCGAGACGGCCACGCCGAGGATCCCGTGCACCACCTCGGCGCGCGGGGCGGCAGCGAGCCACTCGTTCATCGACCCGCACTCGTCCGACTCGACGTGCCCGAACGAGATCCAGCGCAGCCGCTCGACCGGCAGCACACGCGCGACCGCCCCGCTGACCAGCGGGAACATCTGCCGCGGCCCGCAGTGGAAGAGCAGCGGTTCCTCACCGGCCACCAGGTACTGGTTGAACGCGAGGTTCACCGGCTCCACGAACGTGGACAGCCGGTAGAGGTCGGGTGCGATCTCGTCGACGGTGGTCTCCATCGGTCGCCTCCTCGGGACGCGGGGGTCCCGAGTGTCCGACCGGCGGCCGCCGGAGTCGATACGTAGTTCCGGTACGGCTCGGCGAGAGCGCCGTTCGCTACTCGGCCTCGAGGTCGCCCTCGGTCTCCAGGTAGGCCTGGCGCAGGGCGTCGAGCGTGGCCTGCTCCGGGGCCTCCCACAGCCCGCGCTCCACCGCCTCGAGCAGCCGCTCGGCCATGCCGTGCAACGCCCACGGGTTGGACTCGGAGAGGAACTTCCGGTTGTCCGGGTCGAGCACGTAGGACTCGGTGAGCTTCTCGTACTGCCAGTCCGCGACCACGCCGGTCGTGGCGTCCCAGCCGAACAGGTAGTCGACGGTCGCGGCCATCTCGAACGCGCCCTTGTACCCGTGCCGCCGCATGGCCTCGATCCAGCGCGGGTTGACCACGCGGGCGCGGAAGACCCGGGCGGTCTCCTCGTGCAGCGTCCGGGTCCGGACGGAGTCCGGCCGCGTCGAGTCGCCGACGTACGCCTCGGGCGCCTCGCCGGTCAGCGCGCGGACCGTCGCGACCATGCCGCCGTGGTACTGGTAGTAGTCGTCCGAGTCGGCGATGTCGTGCTCGCGGGTGTCGGTGTTCTTGGCCGCCACCGCGATCCGCCGGTAGGCCGTCTCCATGTCGTCCCGCGCGGGGGCGCCGTCGAGCCCGCGGCCGTAGGCGTAGCCTCCCCAGGTCGTGTAGACCTCGGCGAGGTCGGCGTCGTCCCGCCAGTTCTTGGAGTCGACGAGCTGGAGCAGGCCCGCCCCGTACGTGCCGGGCTTGGAGCCGAAGATCCGGGTCGTGGCACGGCGGCGGTCGCCGGTGCGCTGCTCGTCCTGCAGCACATGCGCCTTCACGAAGTTCTGCTCGGCGGGCTCGTCGAGGTCGCTCACCAGCTGGACGGCGTCGTCGAGAAGGGCCAGGACGTGCGGGAACGCGTCCCGGAAGAAGCCGGAGATCCGGACCGTGACGTCGATGCGCGGCCGGCCGAGCTCCTCGAGGTCGATGACCTCGAGCGTCGTGACGCGCCGGGACATCTCGTCCCACACCGGCCGGACGCCGAGGAGCGCGAAGACCTCCGCGACGTCGTCGCCGCTGGTCCGCATGGCACTCGTGCCCCACACGGACAGCCCCACGGATCGCGGGTACTCGCCGCCGTGGTCACGTCGGTAGCGGTCCACGAGGGACTCGGCCATGGCCTGCCCGGTCTCCCACGCCAAGCGGCTGGGAACGGCCTTGGGGTCGACCGAGTAGAAGTTCCGGCCGGTCGGGAGCACGTTGATCAGCCCGCGCAGCGGCGAGCCCGACGGGCCGGCGGGGACGAACCCGCCGTTCAACGCGTGCAGCACCCGGTCGATCTCGTGCGCCGTCTCCGCCAGCCGCGGCACCACCTCGGTCGCGGCGAACCGCAGGATCCGCTCGACGGTCGCCGCCCTGTCGGTCCCGCCGGAGTGTTCGGACCTCACGACTCGCGATGCCGAAGCTCCCGACTCGCGGTGCTGTTCCTCCCGACTCGCGGAATCCTGCTGCCCGTTCCGCGAGTCGGGAGTTCCTGCAGCGCGAGTCGGGACTTTCGGGCTGCCGAGTCGCGCGCTCACCACCGCAGGGGCGGCGTCGGGGTCCCAGCCGGCGGCCTCCATGTCGGCGACGAGGACGTGGGCGAGGGTCTCGACGCGGTCGACCTCGCCGCGGGCCTCGCTGCCGTCCTCGACCAGTCCCAGCGCCTCGCGCAGGCCGGGGACGCTCTGCTCGCCGCCCCACATCTGCCGGGCACGGAGCATGGCCAGCACGAGGTCGACCCGCGTGTCCCCTTCCGGAGCGGCCGAGAGCACGTGCAGCCCGTCCCGGATCTGGACGTCCTTGATCTCGCACAGCCAGCCGTCGACGTGCAGGAGCATGTCGTCGAACTCGGCCTCGTGCGGCCGGGAGTCGAGCCCGAGGTCGTGGTCCATCTTCGCCGCGGTCATCAGCGTCCAGATCTGCTGACGGATCGCGGGGAGCTTGGCCGGATCGAGGGCGGAGACGTTGGCGTGCTCGTCGAGCAGCTGCTCGAGGCGGGAGATGTCGCCGTAGGTCTCCGCGCGGGCCATCGGCGGGATCAAGTGGTCGACGAGCGTGGCGTGCGCCCGCCGCTTGGCCTGCGTGCCCTCCCCCGGGTCGTTGACCAGGAACGGGTAGATCAGCGGGAGGTCGCCGAGCGCCGCGTCCGTGCCGCAGGACGCGGACATGCCGAGCGTCTTGCCGGGCAGCCACTCCAGGTTGCCGTGCTTGCCGACGTGGACCACGGCGTCGGCGCCGAAACCGCCGTCGGCGACCGGGGCGGCGAGCCAGCGGTAGGCCGCCAGGTAGTGGTGCGAGGGCGGCAGGTCCGGGTCGTGGTAGATCGCCACCGGGTTCTCGCCGAAACCGCGGGGCGGCTGGACGATCAGCGTGACGTTCCCGGACCGCAGCGCCGCGACCACGATGTCGCCCGCCTGCACGTAGTGCTCGCCCGGCGGCTGTCCCCAGTGCTCGATCACACCGGAACGGAAGTCCGACGGCAGGGTGTCGAACCAGCGCCGGTACTGCGCCGCGGAGATCCGGATCGGGTTGCCGGCCAGCTTCTCCTCGGTGAGCCAGTCCGGGTCCTGCCCGCCGGCCTCGATGAGGGCGTGGATGAGCGCGTCGCCGTCGCCCGCCTCGACGCCGGGGAAGTCCCCGACGTCGTAGCCCGCCTCGGCCATCGCCTTGAGCAGGGCGACCGTCGACGCCGGGGTGTCCAGCCCGACCGCGTTGCCGATCCGCGCGTGCTTGGTCGGGTACGCGCTCAGCATGAGCACGATCTTCTTGTCCGCGTTGGGGATCCGCCGCAGGTTGGCGTGCCGCACCGCGATCCCTGCGACCCTCGCTGCACGCTCCTCGTCCGGGACGTAGACGGACAGCCCGTCCGCGTCGACCTCCTTGAACGAGAACGGCACCGTGATCAGCCGGCCGTCGAACTCGGGCACGGCGACCTGGGTGGCGACGTCGAGCGGGGACAGCCCGTCGTCGTTCTCGTCCCAGGCGGCGCGGCTGGAGGTGAGGCAGAGGCCCTGCAGGATCGGCACGTCGAGCGCGGCGAGCTCGGCGACGTCCCACTCCTCGTCCTCGCCGCCGGCCTGCGCCGACGCGGGCTTGGTCCCGCCGGCCGCCAGGACCGTGACGATCATGGCGTCGGCCTGCGTCAGGGTCTCCAGCAGCTCGGCCGGGGCCTGCCGCAGCGAGGCGCAGAAGATCGGCAGCGGGGTCGCGCCCTTCGCCTCGATCGCCCGGCAGAGGGCCTCGACGTACGCGGTGTTCCCGGCGAGCTGCTGGGCGCGGTAGTAGAGCACGGCGACCGTGGGGCCCTGCGCGGGCGCCGCGGGACGCTCGAGCACTCCCCATTCGGCCAGGGCGACCGGCGGCGCGAATCCCTCACCGGTGAGCAGCACGGTGTCGGACAGGAACGCGTGCAGCTGGCGGAGGTTCCCGGCCCCGCCCTGCGCGAAGTAGGTGTGGGCCTCGGCGGCGACGCCGGCGGGGACCGTCGACAGCTCCATCATCTCGGCGTCGGGCGCCATCTCGCCGCCGAGCGCGACGAGCGGGGTGCCGGAGGCGCGCAGGAGGTCCAGCCCCTCCTCCCAGTACCGGTACCCGCCCAGCACGCGCACGACCACGACGGCGGCCTCGGCGACCATCGCCGGCAGCTCGTCGAGCAGCACGCGGTTGGGGTTGGCCAGGCGGAAGTCGGCGCCGGAGGCCCGGGCGGACAGCAGGTCGGTGTCCGAGGTCGAGAGCAGCAGGATCCGCCCCGGGCCGTGGGGGGTCGGGGCAGCGCTCATCGAAGGTCCTCTCCTGCGGGATCCGCGTCCCGGGTCGTGGGTGGTGCGCGGCGGGCGGGTCAGTGTCCTGGCTCCCGGATCCGCGCTCGCCCCGGCCTTCCAGGTCTCCCCGTGGCCGTCCGTGCGGGGTCTGCTCCCCGGTGACAGTGGCGGGACCGCGCCGGACTCGCACCGGTCTTCCTGGGTCCCGCTCGCCGTATGCGGTTGTCTCGGGCCCACTCTCCGCAACGGGATCACTCCGCGTCAAGCGGCGCGGTTCGTGTTTACAGTGCTGCCGTGCCCACCCCTGCGCCCGCCGCCCGCTCGCGCGCCGACGCCTGCCCCGGCGTGCTCGCGCCGCACGACGCGGCCGACGGCGCCCTGGCCCGCGTCCGCCTGCCGGGCGGCGTGGTCGCGGCGGCCCAGCTGCGGGTCCTCGCGGCGTGCGCCGAGGAGCTCGGCGACGGCGCGGTGCACCTCACGTCGCGGGGAAACCTGCAGCTCAGGGGCCTGGACCGGGAGGACCCGCGGCTCGTCTCGCGGCTCGCCGCGGCCGGCCTGATCCCGGCCCCGTCGCACGAGCGGGTGCGCAACGTCCTGGCCTCGCCGCTGTCCGGGCTGACCGGCGGGCGGGCGGACGTCCGGGGCCTGGCCCGCGCGCTCGACGAGGCCCTGTGCGCCCGGCCCGCGCTCGCCGCGCTGCCCGGCCGGTTCCTGTTCGCCCTGGACGACGGGAGAGGTGACGTCGCCGCCGAGCGCCCGGACCTGTGCTGGCTCGCGGAGGGGCCGGAGCACGGGTTCCTGCAGGTCGCCGGGGTGCCGACGGCGGTGTCCTGCGCCCCGGCGGACGCGCCCGACCTGCTCGTGGCCGCCGCTGAGGTGTTTCTCACGCTCCGCGAGGAGGAGCGGTCCGGCTGTGCCGGTGCCTGGCGGGCCGCCGAGGTCCCGGACGCCCCCGCCCGGATCGCCGCCACCCTCGCGCGCGAGTCGGGAGATCCGGCACCGCGAGTCGCGAGCTCCGGCACCGCGGGTCGCGAACTCCGCGAGTCGGCGGCCCCGATCGGCCCGATCCCCCGTGACGACGGCGGCGAGGCCCTCGGCGTCGCCCCCGTCCTGGGCGAGATCTCGGCCGCCCAGCTGCGCGGGCTCGCCGCCGCGGCGCCCGGGACGATCGTGACCCCCTGGCGCACGCTGGTGCTGCCCGAGCCCGCGCCCGACGCCCGGCAGCGCCTGCGCGCCCACGGCTTCGTGCTCACGGCCGACGCGCCCGCCCTGGCTGTCAGCGCCTGTGCCGGGCGGCCGGGCTGCGCGAAGTCGCACGCCGACGTCCGGGCGGACGTCCGGGAGGTGCTGGGCCGGGCGCCCGAGCTCCCCCGCGCCCACGTCGTCGGGTGCGAACGGCGGTGCGGGGCGCCGCACGAGACACACCTCGACGTCGTCGCCCTGCCCGACGGCACCTACCGCCTCGACGACCGCACCGTCCCCGACCTGTCCACCGCGCTCAGCGTCCCCGCACCGACCGGAGAACACCCCGCATGACCAGCGACTACATCCGCGACGGCGCGGAGATCTACCGGCGGAGCTTCGCCACGATCCGGGCCGAGGCCGACCTGTCGGCCTTCCCGCCCGAGGTGGCGTACGTGGTCGTCCGGATGATCCACGCCTGCGGCCAGGTCGACCTGACCGGCGACGTCGGCTTCTCCCCCGCCGTCGTCACGGCCGCCCGCAAGGCCCTGCAGGACGGCGCGCCGATCCTGTGCGACGCGATGATGGTCGCCTCCGGCGTCACGCGCTCCCGGCTGCCGAAGGACAACGAGGTCGTCTGCACGTTGCGCGACCCCCGGGTGCCCGATCTGGCCCGGGAGCTGGGCGACACCCGCTCGGCCGCGGCGCTGGAGCTGTGGCGGGACAAGCTCGACGGCGCCGTCGTCGCGATCGGCAACGCCCCGACCGCGCTGTTCCACCTCCTCGACATGATCGACGCCGGCGCGCCCCGCCCCGCCGCGATCCTCGGCATCCCCGTGGGCTTCATCGGCGCCGCGGAGTCCAAGGAGGCGCTCGCCGCGCGCACCGACCTCGAGCACCTCGTCGTGCACGGCCGGCGCGGCGGCTCGGCGATCACCGCGGCGGCCCTCAACGCCCTGGCAAGCGAGCAGGAGCTCTGACCGATGACCGGCACCCTGTACGGGGTGGGCCTCGGCCCCGGCGACCCCGACCTCGTCACGATCAAGGCCGCCCGGCTCATCGGCGCCGCGGACGTGATCGCCTACCACTCGGCCCGGCACGGCCGCTCGATCGCGCGCCGGATCGCCGAGCCGCACCTGCGCGGCCACCAGATCGAGGAGCCGCTGGTCTACCCGGTGACCACCGAGACCGTCGACCACCCGGGCGGCTACCAGGGCGCGATCGACGAGTTCTACGCGGAGGCCGCCGAACGGCTGGCCGCGCACCTCGCGGCCGGTCGGGACGTGGTGCTGCTCGCCGAGGGCGACCCGCTCTTCTACGGCTCCTACATGCACATGCACAAGCGGCTGGCCGGCCGGTTCCGCGCCGAGGTGGTGCCCGGCGTGACGTCGGTGAGCGCCGCCGCGGCCGCGCTCGGGCAGCCGCTGGTGGAGCGGGACGAGATCCTCACGATCCTGCCCGGCACGCTGCCCCGCGGGGTGCTCGCCGAGCGGCTGCGCGCCACCGACTCCGCGGCCGTCATGAAGCTGGGCCGGACCTTCACCACCGTCCGCGAGGCCTTCGCCGACGCCGGCACGCTCGACCGCGCCCGGTTCGTCGAGCGGGCCACGATGGACGGGCAACGCACCGGCGCGCTCGCCGACATCGACCCGGAGTCGGTGCCGTACTTCTCGATCGCCGTACTGCCCGGCGAGGTCGCCGCGAGCATCCCGGATGACGCCGAGCAACGGGCCGAGGCCGACGACTCCGCGCAGGTCGTGAGTGGCGATGGTCGCGATAGCGACTATCGGCACTCACAGGGGCAGGTGACCGTGGTCGGGACGGGGCCGGCGGGGCGGGACTGGCTGACCCCGCAGGTCGCGGCCGCCCTCGCCGCGGCGGACGACCTCGTCGGCTACGGCCCCTACCTCGACCGGGTCCCGCCGAACCCGCGGCAGACCCGGCACGCCAGCGACAACCGCGTCGAGGCCGAGCGGGCCGCGCACGCGCTGGACCTGGCCGCGTCGGGCCGGAACGTCGCCGTGGTCAGCGCGGGCGACCCGGGCGTGTTCGCGATGGCCACCGCCGTGCTCGAGGTCGCGTCGGAGCCGAAGTACCTCGACGTGCCGGTGCGCGTGCTGCCCGGGCTGACCGCCGCCCAGGCCGTCGCCGCCGCGGTCGGTGCCCCGCTCGGCCACGACTACGCGATGATCTCGCTGTCCGACCGGCTCAAGCCGTGGGAGACGGTCGTCGACCGGCTCGTGCACGCCGCGCAGGCCGACCTCGCGATCGCGATCTACAACCCGCGGTCGAAGGCGCGGCCGTGGCAGGTCGGCGCCGCCCGGGACGTCCTGCTGGAGCACCGCTCCCCACAGACCCCGGTCGTCCTCGGACGGGACGTCGGCGGCTCCGGCGAGCGCCTGACGATCACCACGCTCGGCGACCTCGACCCCGAGCAGGTCGACATGCGGACGCTGCTGATCATCGGCTCGTCGACCACGCGGGTGGTGGTGCGGGGCGGGCGCCCGACCGTCTTCACGCCGCGGCACTACCCGCCCAGCGCGTAGCGCTCCCCCAGCATCGCCAGGCAGGCGGGCGGGTCGGCCACCACCGGCACGCCCGCCGGCAGCGGCGGGCGGTCGACCACGACCACCGGCACCCCCGCCTCGCGGGCCGCGGTGAGCTTCGCGGCGGTCGCGGAGCCGCCTGAGTCCTTGGTGACCAGCACGTCGATCGCGTGCTCGCGGAGCAGCTCCCGCTCGCGGTCGACGCCGAAGGGACCGCGGTCGAGGATCGAGCGCATCCGGCGCGGGACGGGCGGATCCGGCGGGTCCACCGAACGCACCAGGAACCACAGGTCGAGGTGCGCGAACGTCGCCAGGTCCTGGCGACCGGTGGTCAGGAACACCCGGGAGCCGACGGCGGGGAGCAGGTCCGCGGCCGCGCGCAGCGACGGGACGCGGCGCCAGTCGTCGCCGGGGCCCTCGGTCCAGCCCGGGCGGCGCAGCACGACGAGCGGGACACCGGTGGCGGCGCTCGCCGCGGCCGCGTTGGCGGTCATCCCCGCGGCGAAGGGATGGGTGGCGTCGACGACGACGTCGATCCCCCTGTCCCGCAGGTACTCCACCAGCCCCCGTACCCCGCCGAAGCCGCCCACCCGCACCTCGCCGGGCGGCAGCAGCGGGTTGCGGACCCGCCCGGCCAGCGAGGACACCACCTCCGCGCGGCCCTGCAGCAGGCCGGCCAGGGCGCGGGCGTCGGTCGTGCCGCCGAGGACGAGGATGCGCACGTCAGAGGGGGTCGTGAGTGCCGAGTGCCGCTCTAGGGGCAGCCGTCACGCACGGCAGCGGGTGTCCGAGTACAGGTGGCTGTCCGGGAACTGCTCGGCGGCGAGGGCCGGGCCGACGATGATCACCGCGGTGCGCTGGATGCCGGCCTCGTGCACGGCGTGGGCGATGTCGTCGAGCCGCCCGCGCAGCACGATCTCGTGCTCCCGGCTGGCGTAGGCCACCACGGCGGCGGGGCAGTCGGCGCCGTAGGAGGGCGCCAGCTCCTTCACCACCTCGTCGATGCGGTGCACGGCCAGGTGCAGCACCAGCGTGCCGCCCGCGCTGCCCAGCGCCTCCAGGGACTCCCCTTCGGGCATGGGTGTGGCCCGGGCGGCGATGCGGGTCAGCGTGACGGTCTGGGCGACCGTCGGGACCGTGAGCTCGCGCTTGAGCGTGGCCGCCGCCGCGGCGTAGGCCGGCACCCCGGGGGTGACGTCATAGGGCACGCCGGCCGCGTCGAGCCGCCGCATCTGCTCGGCCATCGCGGAGAAGACCGACGGGTCCCCGGAGGCCAGCCGCGCGACGTCGAGGCCGTGCTCGTGCGCCCGCACCATCTCGTCGACGATCTCGGCCAGCGTCATCAGGGCGGTGTCGACGGTCCGGGCGTCGGGCGGGCAGAGCTCCAGCATCTCCGGCGGGACCAGGGAGCCCGCGTAGAGGCACACCGGCGAGGCCGCGACGAGGTCGCGGGCGCGGACGGTCAGCAGGTCGACGGCGCCGGGGCCGGCGCCGATGAAGTGCACGGTCATACGTCGCAGCTCCAGATCGTGACGGGCATCGCGGGCTTCCAGCCGAGGAACCCGCCGACGGGCTCGGCGCGCGCGACCTGCAGTCGCACCAGGGTCCCGCCGAACCGCTCACGGGCGGCGGCCAGCGCGGCCTCGGACTCCACGGTCACGCCGTTGGCCACCAGCCGGCCGCCCGCGGGCAGGGCCTCCACGCAGGCGTCGAGGACGCCGTCGCGGGTGAGGCCGCCGCCGATGAACACGGCGTCGGGCGGGGGCAGGTCGGCGAGGGCGGCGGGCGCGCGGCCGGTCACGACCTGCAGCGCGGGCACGCCGAGCGTCGCCGCGTTGTGCCGGATGCGCTGCGCGCGTTCGGGATGCGACTCCACGGCGACGGCCCAGCACGAGCGGTGGGCGCGCATCCACTCGATCGCGATGCTGCCGGCGCCGGCGCCGACGTCCCAGAGCGTCTGGCCAGGGCGGGGGGCGAGATGGGCGAGGGTGACCGCCCGGACCTCGCGCTTGGTGAGCTGCCCGTCGTGGGCGTAGGCGTCGTCCGGCAGGCCGGGAACCTCGCCGAGCACCCGCGCGCCCGCCGCGGCGGCGCACTCCACGGCGACGACGTTGAGCGCGTCGCCCTCCGGGTGCAGCCAGTCCCGCGCGATGCCGGAGTACAGCCGCTCCCCCGGGCCACCGAGCTGCTCGAGGACGGTGAGCCGGCTGGGACCGAACCCGTCCGCGGTGAGCTGGGCGGCGATCAGCGCGGGCGAGGCGGCGCCGGCGCTGAGGACGAGGACCCGGCGGCCGGGGCTCACCGACCGGCGCAGCCGTTCGACCGGGCGGCCGACGACGCTCACCACCTCGACGTCCTCGCTCGGCCAGCCGAGCCTCGCGCAGGCCAGGGTGACCGACGACGGGTGTGGGATCACGTGCATCTGCTCGGCGCCGACGGTGCGGGCCAGCGTCGCGCCGAGGCCGAAGAACATGGGGTCGCCGGACGCCAGGGCGCACAGCCGCTGCCCGGAGTACTTCGCCAGCAACCCCGGCAGCGCCGGGACCAGTGGCGACGGCCACGCCACGAGCTCGGCCTCGACCTTGCCCGCCACCAGGTCCAGCTGGCGCGGCCCGCCGAGGACCACCTCGGCCGCCGCGAGGGTCTCCTGGGCCGTGCCCGCGAGCCCGGGCCAACCGTCCGCCCCGATCCCGACGACGGTGACCGCCGGCTCCTCGTGCGCACCCGTGTCCACGGCTGCAGACCATACGTGGCGGCCCGGTGATCGCGGTCCGTGTCGTGGGCGGAAGCACGGCGGCGCGGGCTCCCCGGTGCGACGATCGCCGGCATGGCTCCCGAGACGGTGGTCTTCGACGTCAACGAGACCCTCTCCGACCTGCGCCCGCTCGCCGAGCGGTTCACCGAGCTCGGCGCCCCCGAGCACCTCTCGACCCTGTGGTTCGCGAGCACCCTGCGGGAGGGGATCGCGCTGGCCGCCGCGGGCGACTACCGGCCCTTCGCGGAGGTGGCCCGGGAGACCGCGCAGGACCTCCTGGCGCCCTACACCTCCGACGAGGACGCACCCGACCATGTGATCAGGGGGTTCCTCGGGCTGCCGCTGCACCCGGACGTCGCCGAGGGCGTCCGCCGGCTGCGGACGGCCGGCTCGCGGCTGGTCACGCTGTCCAACGGCTCGGCCTCGGTCGCGGAGCGGCTGCTCGGCGAGGCGGGGCTCCGGGACGAGTTCGAGTACGTCCTCTCGGTCGACGACGCCGGGATCTGGAAGCCGGCCCCGGGCGCGTACGAGCTCGCCGCCCGGGTGTGCCGGAGGGAGCCCGGCGAGCTGCTGATGGTCGCCGTGCACCCGTGGGACCTGCACGGGGCCGCACGGGCCGGGATGCGGACGGCGTGGATCGACCGGGACGGCCGCCGGTACCCCGGGCACGTGCAGGCGCCGGACCACCGGGTGCCGACCGTCGGGGCGCTGGCCGAGCTCCCGGGTTGAGCCCCCGCACCCGATCGGGGCGCGGAACGGGGGTTCCGGGCAAGGCGGGGTCAAGACCGGGGACACCGTTCTCCGACCTTTCCCGCGCCGTTCTCAACCACTGGTAAAGAGTGTCGTCGAATCGCGCCGCGCGGCCGGATCACCGACTTTTTCCCGCTCGTCCGATTTCTGCCGCGAAAGGGACTCGTTGCAGGTCGAACGGGTGGAAGCGGCCCTCCGCCGCCCCGTTGTCGCAATTGCCGCACCATCCCCGCACGGCGCCCGCCGGAACGGGGGACCACGCCCGATCCCTTCCGTGGCCCCCGGTTCCTACCGTCGTCCCCGAACCGCCCGCCGAGGGCAATTCCGCGACGACACCGGGAGACCACCGTGGCCACCACGACCCTGCTCGACCTGCTGATGAACCTGCTGCAGAACCCCGCCGAGCAGCAGGCGTTCCTCGCCGACCCGGCCGGCTACCTCCAGGAGTGCGGGCTCGCCGACCTCTCCCCCGAGGACATCAGGGACGCGGTGACCCTCGCGGCCGACGGCCCGCACCACGACTGGGACGGCCACGGCCACCACGAGCTGCCGCCGGCCCCGCCCGTGCACCACCACCACGGCGACTCCGACCACCACGACCCGCACACCGAGGCGGCCGACTACCTCAAGACGTACATCACCAACACCTTCGTCGACGACCGGACGACCTTCATCGACCAGTCCTTCCACCAGGACATCGACACCCACGGCGGCGACGTCGACCAGCGCATCGACCTGCACCAGGCCAACGCCACCGGCGACGGGTCCGTCGCGGTCGGCGGCGACAACCGCGCCCCCGTCGCGACCGGCGACCACGCCGTGGCCGGCCGGGGCAACGAGGTGGTGAACGGCGACGACAACGCCGCCTCCTTCGGCTCCGGCTCGGCGGTCAACCAGTCCGGCGCCACCGCCGACCACGGCGGCGCGCTCTCCGGCACGGGTCCCGCCACGGGGAACTTCACCGACAGCAACGACCACCTGGCGAACTTCGGCTCGGGCTCGCTCGCGGACAAGGGTGGCGACGCCACCCAGACCAACGCGCACAACGACACCTCGACCGACAGCCACAACGACTCCCACGACGACAGCCACGTGGACAGCGGTCACAACGACACCGACACCCACGTCTCCGACGACCACTCGTTCACCGACGACCACACGGTCGACGACAGCCACGCGGTCGACAGCCACGCCACCGACGACCACTCGATCGACCACTCCTTCGACCTGCACGCCTGACCGCCACGTCCGACCACACCCGGCCCCGGACCCCGACTCGCGCACGCGGGTCGGGGTCGTGGGTGCGCGAGTCGCGGTCCGGGCTTCCGCGAGTCGGGGTGTGGGCTTCCGCGAGTCGCGGCGCGCCTTCGCGGGCGCGACGCTCGAACGGGTCCCGGTCCGGTGTGGCGGCCGTCGCGGCGGCAGAGTGTCGACCATGCACGTTCCCGCGCACGCCGCCCCGTGCGCGGACCCGGACGCGGATCCGGACACCGCCGCGGCCCCTGACCCCGGTCCGGTCCTGAGCGCCGCCGGCCTGGTCCTGCACACCGTGGCGGGCCCGTCTGCGGCGCCGTGGAGGTCGTGCTGCCGGTCGGCGGGGTCGCTGACGGAGCTGAAGCCTCAGCTCGCGTTGTCGGAGTGGTCCAGGTGCGGGTAGTGCTTGGGCCGCAGCCGCATCGCGTGCACCACCCGCTCCCCCGCCGGGCCGCGCTCGACCACGACCTCCAGCAGGTTGCGGTCCCCGTCCGGGCCGATGCACAACGTCCGGCCGGGCTCCTGCGGGACCCGCCACAGCGGCGCGGCCACGACCGCCCGGATGGCGTCGGCCGGGATGCCGTGCTTGAGCGCCCCGGGCGTGATGTCCACGCCGACCAGCCTAGAGCCGTGTCCCGCCGCGAAGGGTGTCGAGCAGCTCGGCCTCGGCGGCCGCGAAGGCGGGGTCGGTGAGGACGCCGACCTCGCGCGGCCGGGGCAGGCCGACCCGCACCTCGCGGGCGACGTGCGCCGGGCGGGGCGAGAGCACCAGGACCCGGTCGGAGAGGAACACCGCCTCCCGGATGTCGTGGGTGATCAGCAGGACCGTCCAGCCGAAGCGCCCGCGGACCTCCTCCAGCCACTCCTGCATCGCGGTGCGGGTGAGCGAGTCGAGGGCGCCGAAGGGCTCGTCGAGCAGCAGCACCTCGCGGTCCTGCACCACCGTGCGCAGCAGCGCCGCCCGCTGCCGCATCCCGCCCGACAGCTCGGCCGGCCGCGACCTCTCGAAGCCCGCCAGCCCGAAGGGCCCGAACAGGTCCCGCGCGCGTTCCCGGGCCTCCCGCCGGCGCATCCCGGCGACCTCGAGCCCCAACGTCGTGTTGTCCAGCACCGTGCGCCACGGGAAGAGCAGGTCCTTCTGCGGCATGTACCCGAAGGTCTCCCGCCCCGCCGGTGCCCCGTCGACCAGCACCCGGCCGCGGCCCGGCTCGACGAGCCCGGCCAGCACGCCGAACAGCGTGCTCTTGCCGCACCCGCTCGGTCCGAGGATCGAGACGAACTCGCCCGGCGCGACGTCGAACGACACCCCGTCGAGCACGGGCAGGTCGCCGAAGGCCAGCTCGAGTCCGTCGACCGCGATCTTCACCGGCGCGCCCCCTTGATCCAGGGCGCCACGACCCGCTCGACCAGATAGGTCAGGCCGAACAGCGCGACGCTGACCAGCGCCGTCACCCCCACGGCGGCGAGCACGAGGTCCGTGCGGAAGGAGTTCTTCTGCTGGGCCATGTAGATGCCCAGCCCGGCCCGGGCACCGACGTACTCGGCGAAGATCGCGCCCGTGACCGCGTAGGTGATCGCGATGCGCAGGGCGGTGAAGAACGACGGCAGCGCCCCCGGCAGCCGGACGTACCGGAACTCCGCCCACCGCCCGCCGCCCATGCTGCGCAACAGGTTCGACGCCTCGGGATCGGCCCGGGAGAAGCCCTCGATGAGCCCGACGGCGATCGGGAAGAAGGTCACCAGCGCGATCACCAGCACCTTCGGCAGCAGCCCGAAGCCGAACCAGATGATCATGAGAGGGGCGATGGCGATGATCGGCAGGGTCTGCGAGGCGACAAGCAGCGGCACCAGCGCCCGCCGGAGCCACGGCGAGAAGTCGACGACGACCGCCAGCACCCAGCCGACCGCCAGCGACACGGCGAACCCGACCGCGGTGACCTGCAGCGTCGGGAGGGTGTTGGCCCACAGCACGTCGCGGAAGGCCCACCCCTGCTCGACCACGCGCAGCGGCGAGGGCAGGACCTGCGGGCGGACCGCGAGCGCCGTGACGGCCCACTGCCACACCGCGAGCAGGAGCAGCACCACCAGCACCGGCGGGGCCACCCGGCGCAGCGGCGACACCCGGCCCCGGCCCGGCCGCCGCGGGGGCGAGCGATGCGCCCGCCCGGGGAGGGCGGGCGGCGGTGTCCCGGGCTCCGCGAGGACCCGGTCGGCGCGGGTCACGACGTGGCCCCGCCCGGGGCCAGGTAGTCGTTCGTGAACCAGGTCGAGAAGTCCGGACGGGTGGTGACGGGCTTCCCGGAGGCGTCGGTGACCGCGCCCGAGTCGATCAGGAAGCCGGAGAAGCCCTGCCAGCGCTCCAGGGTCTGGGTGCCGACCTTGCCCGCCGCGTCCTTCAGGTAGTTCTGCGCGAGCATGTCCTGGCTGCGGGTCACGAGCTCGGGCTCGGTGAAGGCGCCGGGGTTCGCGTCCTGCAGGTCCTTCGCGGCGCGGGCCGGGTCGTCGGCGGCCAGCTGGTACCCGCGCTGAGCGGCCTGCACGAACGTCGCGGCCTGGTCCGGGTGGTCCTTCAGCCAGGTGGAGTTGCCGATCAGCAGGACGTTGTAGGCGTCGGGGAAGCCGTAGTCGGTGTACTTGAAGGTCTTCAACGGCTCGTTGCGCAGCTGGGCCTCGATGCCCTCCCACGCGACGAACGGCTCGGTGAAGTCGACCTGCCCGGCGTACAGCGCCTCGTACGCGCTGGTCCCGAGGGTGACGGTCTGGAACTCGCCCGTGCCGCCCGCGTCGCGGATGACCTGGCGCATCTTCGGTTCCTCGCCGGGCCCGCCGAACCCGCCGTAGGTCTTGCCGTCGAGGTCCTTGGGCGAGGTGATGTCGGCGCGGTCCGCCTTCACCGCCACCTCGGTGGCCCAGTGCTGCAGGACCGCCATGACCGAGGTGATGTCGGCGCCGGCGGCCTTCGAGAAGGTGAACGAGTCCTGGAAGCTGATCCCGAACTCGGCGGCGCCGTTGCCGACCAGGGTGTCCGGCGAGGTGTCGCTGTACGGCAGGAACTGGACGTCGAGCCCCGCGTCGCGGAACCAGCCCTCCTGCTGCGCGACGTACAGGCCGCTGTGGTTGGTGTTCGGGGTCCAGTCCAGGGCGATCCGGATCGTGTGGGGCGAGCCCTGCTGCTGGTCGGTGGCGCCGCCGCAGCCGGCGAGGAGCAGGGCCAGCCCCACCACGAGGGCGGTCAGCCGAAGAACGACACGGGACGGGGACATGCGCGACACGGTCCTCCCTACGCCGGTGCTAACCGGGTCAGGTGCGAACGGTCGACGGCCGGTCCTGCCGCCCTCTCAGCCTCGGATCGTGAGTGCTCCCGCGGGTTCGGATGCAGACCCTACGTCCCGCCGCGCCCCCGTGCCACCACCTCCCCTGTGACGTCCGCGTGACGGGGAGGCGTCGCGCAGGTCAGGTGATGTCGGCGCGGCGGTGCCGGGCGCGCGGTGCGCCCGAGCCCGGGACGTGCGGCCCCTCGGGGGCCGGCGGCGCCGCGCGGCGGCCGGACGCGGAGCGCTCGTCGCCGGTCGGGCGGTCCTCCCGGCGCTGCTGCGGGACCCGCGGCGCGTCGGGCCGGTCCTCGGCGCGACGACGACCGCCGGACCGCTCCGGCGTCCCCGGCCCGGGGAGCGCGGCCTGGTCGAGGGCCCAGGGGCGGCGGCCGGGCAGCACCTCCCCCCCGGGCGGCCGGTCGGCGGGCTCGC
>NZ_JBEZDN010000155.1:0-17394 GCF_040648315.1 Pseudonocardia sp. NPDC049154 | reverse complement strand
AGGTGACAGCGGTACTCACGGATGCTCCTTCGACGACGAGGTGGTCGAGCGGGCGCGCGGCCTCGACATGAGAGAGAGAACGTTCTGTCTCGCTCACCCCATGTGAGCGAGAGCGCCGTTCGTGAAGGACAGCGGCTACGGCAGCGGGCCGCCCGCGGCGATCGCGCAGAGCTGCGCGAACTCGTCCGCGTCGAGCGAGGCCCCGCCGACGAGCGCGCCGTCGACGTCCGCCTCGGCCACGATCTCGCCGACGTTCTTCGCCTTCACCGAGCCGCCGTAGAGGATCCGCAGCGCGTCGGCGACCTGGTCGCCGTACTTCTCGCGGACCGCCTCGCGCAGCGCGTGGCAGACCTCCTGCGCGTCGGCCGGGCTCGCCACCTTGCCGGTGCCGATCGCCCACACCGGCTCGTACGCCACGACGACCTGGCCGATCTGCTCGGCCGTGACCTTCTCCAGGGCCGCGACGAGCTGCGCGGTGGTGTGCGCGACCTGCGCGCCGGACTCGCGGACGTCGAGCCCCTCGCCGACGCAGAGGATCGGCTGGAGGCCGTGCTTCAGCGCGGCGCGCACCTTGGCGTTGACGACGCCGTCGTCCTCGCCGTGGATCTCGCGCCGCTCCGAGTGCCCGACGACGACGTAGGTGCAGCCGAGCTTCGCGAGCATCGCGCCCGACACGTCCCCGGTGTAGGCCCCGGAGTCGTGCGGCGAGAGGTCCTGCGCGCCGTGGACGAGCTTGAGCTTGTCCCCGTCGATCAGGGTCTGCACGCTGCGGATGTCCGTGAACGGCGGGATCACCGCGACGTCGACGTGGTCGTAGTACTTCTCCGGCAGCGCGAAGGCGACCTTCTGCACCAGGCCGATGGCCTCGAGGTGGTTGAGGTTCATCTTCCAGTTGCCGGCGATGAGGACCTTGCGTGCCATCTACCGCTCCAGGACCGCGACGCCGGGCAGGGACTTGCCCTCGAGGAACTCGAGGGAGGCGCCGCCGCCCGTGGAGATGTGCGAGAAGCCGGCCTCGGGCAGGCCCAGCGCGCGCACGGCCGCGGCGGAGTCCCCGCCGCCGACCACGCTGAACGAGTCCGAGTCGACGATCGCCTGCGCCACCCCGCGGGTGCCCTCGGCGAACGGCGCCAGCTCGAACACGCCCATCGGCCCGTTCCAGAACACCGTCCTCGCCCCGGACAGCACCTCGGCGAACGCCCGGACCGACTCCGGCCCGATGTCCAGGCCCATCCAGCCGTCCTCGATCGCGTCGACCGGGACGGTCTTGGTCGCGGCGTCGGCGGCGAACCTGTCGGCGACCACCACGTCCGTCGGCAGGACGATCTTCCCGGACTCCAGGAGCTTGCGGGACGAGTCGATCTGGTCGGACTCGAGCAGCGACGAACCGACGCCGTAGCCCTGCGCGGCGAGGAAGGTGAAGCACATCCCGCCGCCGACCAGCAGCGAGTCGACCTTCGGCAGCAGCGCCTCGATCACGGCGAGCTTGTCCGAGACCTTCGACCCGCCGAGCACGACCGCGTACGGCCGCTCCGGCTCACCGGTGAGCGTCGTCAGCACCTCGACCTCGGACAGGACCAGCCCGCCCGCGTAGGCCGGGAGGTCCTGCGCCACGTCGTAGACCGAGGCCTGCTTGCGGTGCACCACGCCGAAACCGTCGCTCACGAACGCGTCCGCGCCGGTCACGTCGATCAGGTGGCGGGCGAACTCGGCCCGATCGTCGTCGTTCTTCGAGGTCTCGCGCGGGTCGAACCGGATGTTCTCGAGCAGCACCACGTCCCCGTCGTGCAGGTTCGGCAGCGGGCCCTCCAGCGGGACCAGCTTCACCGGCGCCCCGAGCAGCTCACCGAGCCGCGCGGCGACCGGGGCCAGCGAGAACTGCGTGTCCGACGGCGACTTCGGCCTGCCGAGGTGCGCGGTGACCACGACCCGGGCCATGGCCCCGGAGAGCTCGGAGATCGTGGGCACGGACGCCCGGATCCGCCCGTCGTCGGTGATGGTCTCGCCGTCGAGCGGGACGTTCAGGTCCGACCGCACCAGCACGGTGCGCCCGGCCACCCCCTCGTCGACGAGGTCGGAGACCGTCTTCACAGCTTCGACGCCACCAGCGCGGTGATGTCGGCCAGGCGGTTCGAGTAGCCCCACTCGTTGTCGTACCAGCCGACGACCTTGACCTGGTTGCCGATGACCTTGGTCAGGCCGGCGTCGAAGATCGTGGAGTGCGGGTCGGTCACGATGTCCGACGACACGATCGGGTCCTCGGTGTACTTGAGGATGCCCTGGAGCGGGCCCTCGGCGGCCGCCTTGAACGCCGCGTTGATCTCCTCCGCGCTGGCCTCCTTGCGGACCTCGACCGTGAGGTCGGTGGCCGAGCCCGTGGGGATCGGCACACGCAGGGCGTAACCGTCGAGCTTGCCCTTGAGGTGCGGCAGGACCAGCGAGATCGCCTTCGCGGCGCCGGTCGAGGTGGGCACGATGTTCAGCGCGGCGGCCCGGGCGCGGCGCAGGTCCTTGTGCGGGCCGTCCTGCAGGTTCTGGTCCTGCGTGTACGCGTGGATCGTGGTCATCAGACCCTTCTCGATCCCGAGCAGGTCGTCGAGCACCTTGGCCAGCGGCGCGAGGCAGTTGGTGGTGCACGACGCGTTCGAGACGATGGTCTGGCTGCCGTCGTACTGGTCGTCGTTGACGCCCTTGACGATCGTGATGTCCTCGCCGGTGGCCGGCGCGGAGATGACGACCTTCTTGGCGCCCGCGTCGAGGTGCTTGGACGCCGCCTCGCGCTTGGTGAACAGGCCGGTGGACTCGACCACGACGTCGACGCCGAGGTCCTTCCACGGCAGCTCGGCGGGGTCGCGGACCGCGAGGCCCTTGAAGCCCTTGCCGTCGACGACGATCTCCTCGTCCGTCGAGGAGACCTCGTACGGCAGCCTGCCGAGGATCGAGTCGTACTTCAGCAGGTGCGCCAGAGTCGCGTTGTCGGTGATGTCGTTCACCGCCACGATCTCGATGTCGCTCGTGCCGGCGGCGCGCTGGGCGTCCACCGCCCGCCAGAAGTTGCGGCCGATGCGGCCGAAGCCGTTCACGCCTACCCGGACCGTCACACGAACCTCCACTGGTGTCGTCTTGGGGATCGGGGCAACCCTAGCGGCATCCGCCGCCCTTCACAGGGGCCCCGCGGGCGTGACCTGCACGGCATCTCCGCAGGTGGTCACGCCTCTTCGAGCATCTCCGGGGTGACCGCGGACTCGGTGTCCGGGATCCCCAGGTCGGCGGCGCGCTTGTCCGCCATGTGCAGCAGCCTGCGGATCCGGCCCGCGACCGCGTCCTTCGTCATGGGCGGGTCGGCGAGCTGGCCGAGCTCCTCGAGCGACGCCTGGGTGTGCTCGGCCCGTAGCCGGCCGGCGGCCAGCAGGTGGTCCGGGACGTCCTCGCCGAGGATCTCCAGCGCGCGCCGGACCCGGGCCGCCGCGGCCACCGCGGCGCGGGCCGAGCGGCGCAGGTTGGCGTCGTCGAAGTTGGCGAGCCGGTTGGCGGTGGCGCGGACCTCGCGGCGCATCCGCCGCTCCTCCCACGCCATCACGGACTCGTGCGCGCCCATCCGGGTCAGCAGGGCGCCGATGGCGTCGCCGTCCCGGACGACGACCCGGTCCGCCCCGCGCACCTCGCGCGCCTTGGCCGTGACCCCGAGGCGGCGTGCCGAGCCGACCAGCGCCAGCGCGGCCTCCGGGCCGGGGCAGGTCACCTCGAGCGCGGAGCTGCGGCCCGGCTCGGTGAGCGACCCGTGCGCGAGGAAGGCGCCCCGCCAGGCCGCCTCGGCGTCGTCGAGGTCGCCGGAGACGACGGCGGGCGGGAGCCCGCGCACCGGCCGGCCGCGCTGGTCGAGCAGGCCCGTCTGGCGGGCCAGGCCCTCGCCGTCGCGCACCACGCGGATCACGTAGCGGTTGCCGCGGCGCAGGCCGCCCGCGGTGATGACGTGCGCCTCGCACTGGTGCCCGTACAGGTCGTGGATCTCCTTGCGGAGCCGGCGCGCGACGGAGCCGGTGTCGACCTCGGCCTCGATCACCACGCGGCCGCCCACGATGTGCAGGCCGCCGGCGAACCGGAGCAGCGAGGCGACCTCCGCGCGCCGGCACGAGGGCTTCGTCACGGTGAGCCTGCTGAGCTCGTCCTTCACCGCCGCGGTCATCGCCATGCCGTGCGCCTCCCCCTCCGGTCCGTCCGCACGCCGGTCGCGTACGCCTGCCCCCTCATGCCCGCCCCCCGGCCGGCATCGGTGCGGAGGCCGCCAGGACCTCCCGCAGCGCCGCCGCCAACGCCGCCGGCTCGTGCCGTGGCACGAGCGGGTCCTCCGCCGCGACCGGGGCGAGGTGCACCCGGCCGCCGGCTCCCATCATCGCCCGTGCCGCCCGGCGCAGCCGATGGGGTACCGCCACGGCCGCCGCGTCGGCCAGGACGGCGTCGACGCGCAGCTCCGGCGCGTGCGCCGCGAGCACCGCCAGGTGCTGCTCCGGCGAGAAGTCCGCGGTCTCCCCCGGCTCGGGCGCGAGGTTGAGCACCACGACCCGCCGGGCCGCCGTGTCGTGCAGGGCCTCGCGCAGCCCCGGGACCAGCAGGTGCGGCAGCACGCTGGTGAACCACGAGCCCGGCCCGAGCAGCACGAGGTCGGCGGCGCGCACGGCCTCGACCGCCTGCTCGCACGCCGGCGGCCGGTCCGGGTGCAGCCACACCCGTTCGACCCGCCCCGGGGTGGAGGCCACGGCGACCTGGCCGCGGATGCGGTGCACGCGGCCGGGCTCGGTCTCGTCCAGGCCGCTGACCTCGGCCTCCATGTCCAGCGGGACCCGGCTCATCGGCAGCACGCGGCCGCGGACGCCGAGCAGCCGGCAGACCTCGTCGAGCGCCTCCACCGGGTCGTCGAGGATCTCCATCAGCCCGGCGAGCATCAGGTTGCCGACGGCGTGCCCGGCCAGTGCGCCGGTGCCGCCGAAGCGGTGCTGGACGAGCTCGGCCCAGCGGCGGCCGCCGTCGTCCTCCGCGGCGAGCGCGGCGAGCGCCATCCGCAGGTCGCCCGGGGGCAGCAGGCCGCCCAGCTCGCGGCGGATCCGGCCGGAGGAGCCGCCGTCGTCCGCCACCGTGACCACGGCGGTGACGTCGGCGACCTCGGGCATGTGCCGCAGCGCGGACAGGGTCGCGGACAGGCCGTGCCCGCCGCCGAGCGCGACGGCCCGCAGGCCCGCCCGGGCGCTCCCGCCGTCCGCGCGTGGTCCGGGCACCCGTGCCGCCGTGCCGGGCCCGGTCACTCGCGGCCCAGGTCGCGGTGCGTCACGCTCACCGCGACCCCCTCCGCGCCGGCCAGCCGCCGGGCCAGCTCCTCGCTGATCGCCACGCTGCGGTGCTTGCCGCCGGTGCAGCCCACCGACACCGCCAGGTACCGCTTGCCCTCGCGCCGGTAGCCGGCACCGACCAGGGTGAGCAGCTCGACGTACCGGCGCAGGAACTCCTCGGCACCCTCCTGCGAGAGCACGTAGTCGCGGACGTCCGCGTCCCGCCCGGTGTGCTCGCGCAGCTCCGGGATCCAGTGCGGGTTCGGCAGGAACCGCATGTCCACCACCAGGTCGGAGTCCATCGGCAGGCCGTACTTGTAGCCGAAGGACAGGAAGTTCACGCGGGTCGGCTCCGGGGCGCCCGTCTCGAAGCCCTGCTCGATGCGGGACCGCAGCTGGTGCACCGACAGGGTGGAGGTGTCGACGAGCAGGTCGGCGTTCTCCCGCAGCGGGCGGAGCAGCTCGCGTTCGGCCGTGATGCCGTCGACCAGCCGGCCGTCGCCCTGCAGCGGGTGGCTGCGGCGGTTCTGCTCGAACCGGCGCACCAGCACGGCGTCCGACGCCTCGAGGAAGAGCAGCCGCGGCTTGTACCCGCGGGCGTCGAGGTCCCGGATCACCGAGCCGAGGTCCCGGGTGAAGGCCCGGCTGCGGACGTCCATCACGACCGCGATCCGGGTGACCTCGCCGCTGGAGCGCGCCCCCAGGTCGACCATGGTCTCGATCAGCTCGGGCGGCAGGTTGTCCACGACGAACCAGCCGAGGTCCTCGAGCACCTTCGCCGCGGTGCTGCGGCCCGCCCCGGACAGGCCGCTGACCAGCGCGACCTCGATGCCCGACGGGGCGTGCGGCGCGCCGCCCCCGGCGTCGCCGGCCCCGACCGCGGGGGCCGACGGCGCCCGCCGGGCCGCCGCGGCCGCCGCCGTGTCGCCGGGGCCGCCCCCCGGAGCCACCGTCGGTGCCGTGTCGGTGGTCGTCGGTTCGCCGTCCTCGTTCACCGGCCGGGCGCCCCCTCCGCGCTCGTTCCCGCTGCCTGCTGCTCGGCTGCGAGCTGTTCGTCCTGTCGGGCCCCCGGGTTACCGCCGCCGGAGCGGGCGTCGTCCGCCGGGTGGAGGGCGGCGACCACCGCCTCCGCCGTGCGGCGGCCGAAACCGGGCAGGCCGGCGATCTCGTCGACCTCCGCGGCGCGGATCTTCCGCATCGACCCGAAGTGCTTGAGCAGCGCCTGCCGCCGGGCCGGACCGAGGCCCGGGACCCCGTCGAGCTCGGACGCCACCATGCTCTTGGAACGACGCTGGCGGTGGTAGGTGATGGCGAAGCGGTGCGCCTCGTCCCGCGCGCGCTGCAGCAGGTACAGGGCCTCGCTGGTCCGGGACAGGATCACCGGGTCCGGGTCGCCGGGCAGCCAGACCTCCTCCAGGCGCTTCGCCAGCCCGCACACCGCCACGTCGTGGATGCCCAGGTCCGCCAGCACGTCCGCGGCCGCCTCGACCTGCGGCTGGCCGCCGTCGACCACCAGTAGGTTCGGGGCGTAGGCGAACTTCTTCGGCCGGCCGGTCTCGGGGTCGATGCCGGTGCGGACCCTCGGCATCGACTCGTCGACGGCCTCGGGCCCGGCAAGGGTGTCCTCGGGCCCGTCGGCCCCCTCGACCCCGCCTGCCTCGTCGCGGTTCTCCGCGAGGTAGCGGCGGAACCGCCGGCGCACCACCTCGGCGATCGACGCGACGTCGCCGCCCTGGGCGCCGTCGCGCACCTCGAACCGGCGGTAGTCGGACTTCTTCGCCAGCCCGTCCTCGAACACCACCAGCGACGCGACGACGTCGGTGCCCTGCACGTGGCTGACGTCGATGCACTCGATGCGCAGCGGCGCCTGGTCCAGGCCGAGGGCCTCCTGCAGCTCCTGCAGCGCGGCCGACCGGGCCGTGAGGTCCCCGGCGCGGCGCAGCTTGTGCTGGGTGAACGCCTCCTTGGCGTTGCGCTCGACGGTCTCGGCGAGCGCGCGCTTGTCGCCGCGCTGCGGCACCCGCAGGCTCACCCGGGACCCGCGCAGGCCGGTCAGCCACTGCTGCAGCGCCCCGGCGTCGACCGGCAGCTCGGGGACCAGGATCTCCTTCGGCACCGGCTGGGAGGCGTCGTCGGCGGACTCCGCCAGCGCCGCCTGCTCGCCGTAGAACTGGGTGACGAACCGTTCGACCAGCGCCGCGGTGTCCGGCGTCTCGTCCGTCTTGTCGATCACCCAGCCGCGCTGCCCGCGGACCCGGCCGCCGCGCACGTGGAAGACCTGGACGGCGGCCTCGAGCTCGTCCTGCGCGAACGCGACGACGTCCGCGTCCGTGCCGTCCCCGAGCACCACGGCCTGGCGTTCCATGGCGCGCTTGAGCGCGCCGATGTCGTCCCGCAGCCGGGCGGCCTTCTCGAACTCCAGCTCCTCGGACGCGGTCTGCATCCGGCGCTCCAGCTCGCGGACCATCCGGTCCGTGCGGCCGGACAGGAACTCGGCGAAGTCCTCGACGATCGCCCGGTGCTCGTCGGCGGTGACCCGCCCCACGCACGGCGCCGAGCACTTGTCGATGTAGCCGAGCAGGCAGGGGCGGCCGATCTGGCCGTGCCGCTTGAACACGCCGGCGCTGCAGGTCCGCGCGGGGAAGACACGCAGCAGCAGGTCGAGGGTCTCGCGGATCGCCCACGCGTGGGCGTACGGGCCGAAGTAGCGGACGCCCTTCCGCCGGGGGCCGCGGTAGACGTGCAGCCGGGGGTACTCCTCGTTCAGCGTGACCGCGAGCACCGGGTACGTCTTGTCGTCCCGGTAGCGGACGTTGAACCGCGGGTCGAACTCCTTGATCCAGTTGTACTCGAGCTGGAGGGCCTCGACCTCGGTGCCGACGACCGTCCACTGGACGTGGCCGGCGGTGGTCACCATCTGTCGGGTGCGCGGGTGCAGGCCGGCGATGTCGGCGAAGTAGCTGTTCAACCGCTGGCGCAGGCTCTTAGCCTTGCCGACGTAGATCACCCGGCCCTGCGGGTCGGAGAAGCGGTACACGCCCGGGGCCTCGGGGATCGTCCCCGGGGCCGGGCGGTAGGTGGCGGGGTCGGGCATGGCCTCCCCAGCGTAGAGCGGCCCCCCGACACACCGTGCCGCCCGGGCGGTGTCGGCGCCCGGCGGCCGGGGGTGTATCCAACCGGAACTGTCGGTGCGGTCGGGTAGACCGTTCCTCGACCCGAACGGCCGTTCGAAGGAAGGCTCCCCCGATGACCACCGGCACCCCGCTCTCCCCCGGCGTCTCCCCCGGTCGCGCCGATCGTGCCGACCGGCTGGACCGCGTCCGCAAGCTGCTGGCCAAGGCCGAACGGGCGGGCACGCCCGAGGAGGCCGAGACCTACAACGCCAAGGCCGTCGAGCTGATGGCCCGGCACGGGATCGACGAGGCGCTGCTCGCGGCGGACGACCCGCGGCGGGACGAGATCGGCATGGTCCGGATCGGGATGGAGGACCCGTACTCCGCGGGCAAGGCCCGGCTGCTGGGCTGGACCGCGGCGGCGCTGCGCTGCCGGTGGGTGATGCACGGGGCCGCCGGGGGCAAGGTCGCCGCGGTCACCGTGTTCGGGTTCGGGTCGGACCGCGAGCGGGTCGAGCTGCTGTACACCTCGCTGCTGCTGCAGGCCACGGGCCAGCTGGTGCGACTGAGACCGCCCTGGCCGGGCGAGTCGGTGGCGGCGTACCGGCGGTCCTGGCTGCAGGGCTTCGCGGCCCAGGTGCACCAGCGTCTCCTGGAGGCCGAGAAGCGGGCCGCGGCCGAGGCGACCGCCGCCGGCGGCGGGGAGCGGGCCGTGGGCACCGCGCTGGTCCTGGTCGACCGGGGCGCGCAGGTCGACCGGGCCTACGCCGAGGCGTTCCCGCAGCTGGCGCGGGCGCGGCGGCCGTCGCTCTCGGGCAGCGGGTTCGCCGAGGGGGCAGAGGCGGGCCGCCGGGCCGACCTGGGCGGGCGGCGGATCGACGGTCGCCGCCCGGGGCCGCGCGGATTGGCGGCGGGCCCGGGCTGACCGCCGGACCCGGGCCCGGGCCTTGCAGGTCAGCTGGGCAGGTCGAGCAGCGCCTCGACGGTCGTGACGAGCGAGGTGCCCGTCACGTGAGGCAGGTCGATCGAGGCGGGGGCGCCCTCGCCCTCGCGCAGCACCAGCGCGCCGACCAGGCCGGCCCGCATCGCCCCGTGCACGAGGTACCCGTGGGCGGACACGAAGGCGGTGGTCCCGGGGTCGACCCGGGCGGCCGCGCAGGCCAGCCGGTAGGCCTCCGGGTCCGGCGGCAGCACGCCCAGGTCGTCGCTGGCCACGGTCCCGCGCAGGTAGGTGCGCAGCCCGGTGGCGTCGAGCGCTCCGGAGGTGTGGTCGCCGCTGCCCTGCGCCACGGCCCAGACGGGGATGCGGGAGCGGGCGAGCACGGTCAGGGCGGGCTCGGCGTCGGCGAAGGCGGGCAGGGCGGTGAAGCCCTCCCTGATGTGGGCGAGCGCGTCGTCCGAGAGCTTGTGGCCCGTCGCGGAGCGCAGCGCGTCGGCCAGCACCCGGCCGAAGGCGGTCGGGGTGCCGGCCAGCGCGAAGCCCATGGCGTCGCGCAGCGCGTGGGCGAGGAACAGCTCGTACTCGTGCTCGGGCCGCCCCACGTCGACGAACCGGCGGCGCAGCGCGTCCGTCCGCAGGACCGTGTCGTAGACGTCGACGAGGACGGCCCGCGGGCGGCGCGGACGCCGCGGCGCCGCCGTTCCCACCCGTGGTCCCGCGGCATGCCCGCCGTGACCCATCGCCATCGCGTCCACCTCACCGTGCCGGGGCGTCGCGGCGGGGAGACCCGGCATTCCGTACACGTTCGATCACGCTCCGCAACGCGGGCAACATCCTCACCCGGCACGCGGCGCGCGCGGTACTCCGAGTGGCGGCCGGCGCCGAGCGGTCGTGATCTCGCGACGAGCAGCGGCAGGTCGGCAGCGAAGTGGATCAGTAGCGGTGGTGCTCCGCGTCGTGGGCGAGGGCGGCGTCGATGTCCTCGGCGGCCACGTCGAGGTTCTTCATCGCCTTGGCCATCTGGCCGACGCTCGGCACCGAGGCGGGGTCGGGCCACGACCCGGGCTCCCACAGCCCCGCCCGCAGGAAGGCCTTGGCGCAGTGCAGGAACAGCTCCTCGACCGTCACCACGACCGCCAGCACCGGGCGCACGCCCTGCACGGTGAGCCGGTCGAAGAAGGGCGCCTCGCGCACGAGCTGCGCCGTGCCGTTCACCCGCACCGTGTCCGACCGGCCCGGGATCACGAACAGCAGGCCGACATGGGGGTTGTCGAGGATGTTGCGGAAGGCGTCGAGCCGGCGGTTGCCGCGCCGGTCGGCGATCACCAGGGTGTGCTCGTCCAGCACCAGGACGCTGCCGGCGGGGTCGCCCCGGGGCGTCACGTCACAGGTGCCGTCGGGGCCCGAGGTCGCGAGGAGGACGAAGGGCGACGCCTCGATGAAGGTGCGGGCCGACTCGTCGATCCGCCCGATGTCCTTCTCCCACAGCGACCGGTGCGGTTCGGGGACCACCTCTCGCAGCTCGTCGAGGGTGGTGACGGTCTGCAGGTCCGGCGCCGCGGCCGGGGCGGGAGCGGTCTCCATGACAGGTAAGGTAACCCTCACTCCCGCCCTGGCGGGAGCCCGTCCCCCGGCCCGCGCTCAGCGGACGCTCGGTCCCGGCTGGGGCTCAGTCGCTGCGGTGCGCCGCGGCGTGCAGCGCCCGGATCGTGCGGATGGCGTCGACGGCGTGCAGGCGGTCGACGGCCTGGATCGCCAGGACCGGCAGGTACTCGTAGTCCGGCAGGTCCAGCCGGGCCCACGAGGCGCCGTCGGGGAAGGCGACCCGCTCCACCTGCGACCAGGGCAGATACCGCGGCAGGGCCACGTTGCGGACCTCGATGCCGTGCTCGTCCGCCCGCACCCGCGGCCGGGCGAACAGTGCCAGCCCCGCCGCGATGAACAGCCCGAGCAGCACCATGGCCACCTGGTCGGCGAGCCGGAAGAACACGCCGGTGGCGGTGTTGCGCAGGATGACCGCGATCACGACGAAGATCACCAGGACCGCCGCCGCGGAGACCCAGCCGAGCCACAGCGCCAGCCGCGGCCGGATCGTCACCGCGCCGGGCCCGCGCCCCGGGCGCGCCGGCTTCTCGCTCACGTCCGCCGACACCGGTGTCTCCGCGCTCACGAGAGCGCCCGCAGCTCGGCGAGCACGATCGCCGTCCGCAGCGCGGCCACGGTGGCCTCGGCGCCCTTGTCCTCGCTGCTGCCGGGCACGCCGCTGCGGTCCACGGCCTGCTCCAGGGTGTTGGTGGTGAGCACGCCGTTGCCGACCGGGGTGGACTCGTCGAGCGCCACCCGGGTGAGCCCGGCGGTCACCGAGTCGCACACGTACTCGAAGTGCGGTGTGCCGCCCCGCACCACCACACCCAGCGCCACCACGGCGTCGTGCGTGCGGGCCAGCTCCTGCGCCACGACCGGCAGCTCCACCGTCCCCGGCACCCGGACGACCGTGGGCACCGCCCCGGCCTTCTCCACCGTGGTCAGCGCCCGCTCCAGCAGCGCGTCGACCACTTCGGCGTGCCAGGTGGCCGCCACGACACCGACCCGCAGCCCCGCCGCGCCCGTCAGGTCGCCCGCGTCCGCGGGCCTGCCCTCACCGCTCACCGCACGTCTCCGGCACCACTCGAGTCCATGGGTCCAGTCTCCCAGGTCCGGCCCCCGCGGGGCGCCCGGGTCAGCCGCCCAGGCCGTCCGACAGACCGTCGGACAGGTTGCCCGGTCCGTCCGATTCGCCCAGGTTCGGGAGATCGTGCCCCATCCGGTCCCGCTTGGTGCGCAGGTACCGCAGGTTCTCCGGGTTGGGCCGGATCGGCATCGCGATCCGCTCGGTGATCCGCAGGCCGTAGCCCTCGAGGCCGGCCCGCTTCTCCGGGTTGTTCGTGAGCAGCCGCATCGACTTCACGCCGAGGTCGGAGAGGATCTGCGCGCCGATGCCGTAGTCCCGGGCGTCGGCGGGCAGGCCCATCGCGAGGTTGGCGTCGACGGTGTCGGCCCCGGCCTCCTGCAGCTGGTAGGCCTGCAGCTTGTGCAGCAGGCCGATGCCCCGGCCCTCGTGCCCGCGCATGTAGAGCACCACGCCGCGGCCCTCCTGGGCCACGGCCTCGAGCGCGGCGTCGAGCTGCGGGCCGCAGTCGCAGCGCAGCGAGCCCATGACGTCCCCGGTCAGGCACTCCGAGTGCACCCGGACCAGGACGTCCTCGCCGTCGCCCTCCTGGGTGCCCACGTCGCCCTTCACCATGGCGATGTGCTCGATCCCGTCGAGCAGGGAGTCATAGCCGAAGGCCACGAACTCGCCGTGCGCGGTGGGGATCCGGGCCTGGGCGACGCGCTGGATGTGCTTCTCGAAGCGGCGCCGGTAGGCGATGAGGTCGGCGATGGTGACCAGGGTGAGCTCGTGGTCGTCCGCGAAGACCTGCAGCTCGTCGCCGCGGGCCATCTCGCCCTCGTCCTTCTGCGACACGATCTCGCAGAGCGCGCCTGCGGGCGAGAGCCCGGCCATGCGGGTGAGGTCGACCGCGGCCTCGGTGTGCCCGGGGCGGCGCAGGACACCGCCCTCGCGGGCGCGCAGCGGCAGCACGTGCCCGGGCCGGACCAGGTCGTTCGGCTGCGTGGTCGGGTCGGCGAGCAGCCGGATCGTGTGGGCGCGGTCCGCCGCGGAGATGCCGGTGCTCACCCCCTCCTTCGCGTCGACGGTCACGGTGAAGGCGGTGCGGTACGCGTCGGCGTTGGTGTGGTGCATCGGCGGGAGGTCCAGCCGGTCGCACTCGGTGTCGGTGAGCGCCACGCACACGTAGCCGGAGGTGTAGCGGACCACGAAGGAGACCAGCTCGGGAGTGGCCTTCTCCGCGGCGAAGATCAGGTCGCCCTCGTTCTCGCGGTCCTCGTCGTCGACCACGACGACCGGCTTGCCCTCGGCGAGGTCGCGCAGGGCCCGCTCGATCCGCTCGAAGCCGCCCGTGAGGCCGGCTGCGGCGGCGGCCCCCTGGTGAGCGATCTCGGTCACTTGGCACCGTCCTGTCCGGTCGTGTCCTGGGGCTGCTGGTCGCGGGACCCGCCGAGGTAGCCCGCGGTGAGCCGCTCCACGTACTTGGCGACGACGTCGACCTCGAGGTTCACCGGGTCGCCGGGGGCGCGCAGGCCGAGCGTGGTGTCGGCGAGCGTGGTGGGGATGAGCGCGACCGAGAAGGTGTCGCCGTCCGTGCCGGCCACCGTCAGGGACACGCCGTCGACCGTGATCGAGCCCTTCTCGACCACGTACCGGGCGAGGTCGGGGGGCAGGCTGAACCGCACCTCGTCGCTGCGCTCGCCGGGGGTGCGCTCGAGGAGCGTGCCGACGCCGTCGACGTGGCCCTGCACGATGTGGCCGCCCAGCCGGGCGCCGGCCTGCAGCGCCCGCTCGAGGTTCACCTTGGCGCCGGGCGCGGCGCCGCCGAGCGAGGTCCGCTTCAGCGTCTCGGGCACCAGCTCGAGCCGGAACTCGTCGCCCTGCGCCCCGCCGGGGTCGGCGACGGTGAGGCAACAGCCGTTGACCGCGATCGAGTCGCCGTGCGCGGCGTCGTCGGACACGCGCGGTCCCCGCACGGTCAGCACGACGACCTCGCCGGACTGCCGGACGTCGACGATCTCACCGACCTCCTCCACGATCCCCGTGAACATGGCTCCGCCTCTCCTGCCCTTCCGCTCCGCTCTACCCCGTGGCGGGGCGCGCGTCCACCAGCACGTCGCGGCCCACGGTGCGCACCGCGTCCACCTGCAACCGCCGGATCCCGGCGATCGTTCCCACACCCGCGTCGGCCAGCGCCGCCGGGCCCGCCCCGAGGAGCGCGGGCGCCAGGTAGGCCAGCACCCGGTCCACCCGGTTGGCGGCGAGGAAGGCCCCCGCGAGTCGCGGGCCGCCCTCCAGCAGCACGTCGACGGCGCCACGGTCGGTGAGCGCCTTCAACACGTCGTCCGGCGAGTGTGTCCGCAGGTGTAGCACGTCCGGCGCGTCGAGCCGCGATCCCGGGCGAACGTCACTGTGGCCCACTACAACGCGGAGGGGCTGGCGCTCCCGGTCCGTGCCGTCCGGGTGGCGGGCGGTGAGGGCGGGGTCGTCCGCCAGCGCGGTGCCCGTGCCGACGACGATCGCGTCGACGTGGGAGCGGAACTCGTGGACCTCGGCGCGGGCCTCCGGACCCGTGATCCAGCGGCTGGTGCCGTCGGCGGCGGCACTGCGCCCGTCGAGCGTCGCGGCGAGCTTCCAGGTCACGTGCGGGCGCCCCGCGCGCACGGCGTGCAGCCACGCCCGCAGCGGTCCGGCCGCGACCTCGCCGGCGAGGGTGCCGACGGTGACCTCGACGCCGGCCCGCCGCAGCACCTCGGCCCCGCCGGCAGCCAGCGGGTTCGGGTCGGCGACGGCCACGTGCACCGCCGCGATCCCGGCCCCGAGCAGCGCCTCGGCACAGGGCGGGGTGCGCCCGTGGTGGGCGCACGGCTCCAGGGTGACGACGGCGGTGCCGCCGCGGGCCCGGTCCCCCGCCTCGCGGAGCGCCACGACCTCGGCGTGCGGTCCGCCGGCCGGGGCCGTGGCGCCGACCCCGACGACCTCGCCCGCCGCGTCGAGCACCACCGCACCCACCGGCGGGTTGGGGCTGGTCGCCCCGTGCACGGCCACCGACGCCTCCAGGGCACGCCGCATCGCCCGCTCGACCGGCGGGCTCGACCCGGCGGGAGCGGTCACCCCGACCACCGCGGATGAGCGGCCACCGCCTGCTCGCGCAGCGCGGCGACCGCCGCGCCGGGGTCGTCGGCGCCGTAGACGGCCGAGCCGGCGACGAAGCAGTCCACGCCGGCCTCGGCCGCGGCCTCGATGGTGGAGGCGGCGATGCCGCCGTCGATCTCCACGAGCAGGGTGAGGTGCCCGGTGTCGACGAGCCGGCGCGCGGACCGGACCTTGTCCAGCACCTCGGGCATGAACGACTGGCCGCCGAAGCCCGGCTCGACGCTCATTACCAGCAGGGTGTCGTAGTGCTTCAGGACCTCGACGTACGGATCGAGCGGGGTGCCCGGCTTGATCGACAGCCCGGCCTTCGCCCCCGCCGCACGGAGGTTCTTGGCCAGCATCACCGGGTCGGCCGCGGCCTCGACGTGCACCGTGACGTTGTGCGCGCCGGCCTCGGCGTAGCCCGGCGCCCAGCGGTCCGGGTCCTCGATCATGAGGTGGCAGTCGAGCGGGATGTCGGTCGCCTTCAGCAGCGACTCCACCACCGGCAGGCCGAGCGTGAGGTTCGGGACGAAGTGGGCGTCCATCACGTCGACGTGCAGCCAGTCGGCGCCCCGTCCCTCGCCGGCGGCTGCGTCGGAGACCCTCGCGGCCTCGTCGGCGAGGTGGGCGAAGTCGGCGGACAGGATGCTCGGGGCGATCAGGGGACGCACCACCGCAGGGTATCGCCCGGCCGCCGCCCCTCCGCCCCCGCGCACCCCTCGCCCGGCCGGGAGAGGCAGGCCACACGGGGGCCGGAGCCGGGCGGTCAGGCCGTCCGGCGGAGCAGCGTGAGGAACATGGCGTCCGTGCCGTGCCGGTGCGGCCAGAGCTGCACGTGCGGGCCCGGGCCGAGCTCCGGGACGCCCGGCAGGTACTCCCGGGCGTCGAGCCGCTCGACCGTCACCCCGAGGTCCTTGCGGCGGACGATCCCGCCGACCACGCCGACGGTCTCCGACAGGTGCGGCGAGCAGGTGACGTACCCCACGACCCCGCCCACCCGGACGTGGCGCAGGGCCGCCAGCAGCAGCTCGCGTTGCAGCTTGGCCAGCGCGGAGACGTCCTCCGGCTTGCGCCGCCAGCGCGCCTCCGGCCGCCGGCGCAGCGCCCCGAGCCCGGTGCAGGGCGCGTCGACGAGCACCCGGTCGAAGGCGCCGTCGGGCAGCGGGGCCTCCCGGCCGTCCGCGTGGTGCACCGTGACCGGCAGGCCGTCGGTGGACTTGCGCACCAGGTCGACGCGGTGCTCGGTCTGCTCGACGGCGTCGAGCGTGCCGCCGTCGAGACCCACGAGCGCGCCGAGCAGCACGGCCTTGCCGCCCGGGCCGGCGCAGAGGTCGAGCCAGCGGCCGGTGTCCTCGCCCACCAGCTCCGCGCGGGACAGGGCCAGCGCGACGAGCTGGCTGCCCTCGTCCTGCACCGTCGCCACGCCCTCGCGGATCGCATCGAGCTCGCCGACCTCGCCGCTGCCGGGCTCGAGGTGCACCCCGTACGGCGAGTACGGCGCCTCGGTGCCGCCCGTGACCAGCGCGAGCTCCTCGGCCGTGATCTCGCCGGGCCGGGCCAGCAGGTGCACGGCCGGGCGGGCGTCGTCCGCGGCCAGCGCGGCGGGCAGCTCCTCGTGGGAGCCGAGCGCGTCGGCGAAGGCCTGGCCGATCCACTTCGGGTGGGCGTGCACGAAGGAGGCATGCCCGACGGGATCCTCCTTCTCGTCGGGTGCGAGCTCGGCGAGCCACTCGTCGGCCCCCTTCGCCGCGGCGGTCTCGGCGACCTTGCGCAGGATCGCGTTGACGAAGCCGGACGAGCGGGAGCCCGCGAGGCCGCGCACGATGTCGACCGAGGTCGCGACGGCCGCATGCTCGGGCACGCGCATCCGCAGCAGCTGGTAGGTGCCGAGCCGCATGGCGTCGACCAGCGGGCCCTCGATGCGGTGCAGCGGCCGGTCCGCGCACGCCTCGATCACGGCGTCGAGCTGACCGGCTGCGCGCAGCGTGCCGTAGCCGAGCTCGGTGGCGAGGGCCGCGTCGCGGTCCTTCAGCCGGTACCGGCGCAGGATCGACGGCAGCACCAGGTTGGCGTAGGCGTCCCGCTCGCGCACCGCGGTGAGCAGCTCGAACGCGGCCTGCCGCGCCGGGTCGCCAGTCACACCAGTCTCGGGACCGATCTCGCGGCCGTCGCACGGGGCTTCGGGATCGCCGACTCCGTCCGGATCTCCGACCAGGACGGCGCGGCCGC